>CAZXCX010000009.1:0-12577 GCA_964639375.1 uncultured Candidatus Bathyarchaeia archaeon | reverse complement strand
TACTTATTCACTTGATAATCGGGTTGGTATGGTTTGATGTCAATGACTGGTGTACTATCGAACAAGTCGATTCCTGCAACAGCCCACATACAGATGTGGTTAACTAGTAGAATAGACTACTAGAAATCTAATATGTTACCTGCTTTGGCTTTTAGCTTTGCTAGAGTATTTTCATACCATTTAGGCACTTCGAACTTCTCCACTTTTCTTCCAGGTGAGTAGGGTTTTAAGTCAAGAATAGGTGTTCCATTAAATGCGTCTAATCCCTTAACTCTTATAATTCGACCTTTTTTCCATAGCAGTTTGACTACAGATAACCCTATTGGATTAGGTCTATGGGGCGAATCTAAACAGAAGACTCCAACTAAAGGCAAGTCCTCCAGATTTAGACCATACTTAGTGAATCTCCTAGGTCTAGCTTTCAAAACTTTCCTCTGTTTTTCAGTGACCTTGTGCAAATAGAAAAGAACTAACAAATGAGAAAAGCCGTCAATAGCTTCCAAGCCTTCAGCATATTCAGCAAAAATCTCTATTTCAGCTTCAAGGTCGTGAAACAGCGTATTCTTAACCTCCCCATCACTCAGTTCTGTTCTAACAGAACCTATCGGATTGAATCTAATATTCAAGAATTCCACCTACATCCTGCGCTTATCCACTTAATAACATAAAGTCTAGTCTCCATTATATATTCATTTAAAGAATGAAAAATTTGTCTTTTTTAAATTGAGTTTAATAATAATTTTGTATTTAACTAATTCTTGTAGGCTATTTCCTATCTGTAAATCGGCCATCGTCGCTAACTATAGAGAGTCTGTTAATATTATTTTTCAACCAGCCTATTTTTACTGTTCTTCTTTGATCAAATTTTGGAACGTATGGTTTGATGTCCAAAAGCGGTGTGCCATCTATGATGTCTAAATCCTGAATGTACATTATGTTATCTTCAACCTTTGTAAGACGTACGATTGATATTCCAATAGGATTCGGCCTTGATGGAGCGCGCGTAGAAAACACTCCATGGAGGTTTTCATCCAAATATGGTTTTACAATTAAAGAATAATCTTTTGACAAGTGAAAGTGATAAATTAGAATAATATGCGAAAATCCCTCAATGTCTTTCAAGCCTTCAACATATTCACGGGCTACCTCAACGCTTCCTTCGATGCCCTTGGAAGCTACAGATTGTATTGGAACACTTTGCGATTTTCTTAATGGCGAATGTATAATTCCAATAGGCTTGTATCTTATTTCTTTCATTTAATTTATCCCAAAATTCCTATGTAAAGAGCGGCTTTAATTTTTTGGGTTGGGTTGGATTAAAATTTAATATAAAATAGCGCTCACATAACCATTAGAGATACTCCAACAATAACTTGAATGTGTCAATAATTAGAAACGGTTTTGTCGTTTTCTTAGAAGGGACATAACTATTCTTTTTCCCAGTTTTTACTAACACCGATTTTATGCCAGCGTTTTTTGCTCCTTGAATATCTGATTCAAAATCATCGCCAACTACCACACATTCATTCGCTTTCAAACCGAGTTTATGCAACGCTTGAATAAAGAAATCTTTGGATGGCTTACCGAATATCGTGCAAGCTACATCGGCTGCATCTGCTAACATCCTTACGAAAGAACCCGTATCAATTTGAGGTTCACCTTTATGATTCAAACAATAACGGTTTCCTTGAGTTCCAAACAATTTTGCGCCCTTCAGCAAGTATTTGAAAGCCCGATTTAGACGATTAACATCCCAATCATCACTAAAATCTGAAATTATCACATAATCAGGAACTTCATCGTCAGAAACCAAATTGAACTCTTTAAATTCTTCTTCAACTTCTTTGGAAGCCACCAAAAATATTTTCTTATCTCGATTTTCAAGCAGAAAGGTTTGAAGAGCAATAATTGGCGTAAAGATCTCGTGTTCTTCAACGGAGAACCCATAGTCTATTAGTTTTTGATACACGGTCTTAGGAGCCTTGCTGTCAGTATTGGTTAGAAACAAGAGTTTCTTTTTTGCCTTTCGAAGTTTAGATAAAGTCTCTATTGCTCCAGGAATTGGTGAACCCTTGAAATATAAAGTACCATCAATGTCGCACAATACTCCTCTAACGTTGCTTAGGACTTTAATTGGTTTTCTCATTCTCATCAAATTTTTGGGGCAGTTTTTTCTATCTTTAAGAAGTCTATTTCGCAGTCTTTTAGAGTTTGGGATTGGGATTAAAATTTAACCCTAAAACCTGAACCCGCGCACATAGAAAAATTGCTTTATGCACGCGCGTATGCCTCGACCAAGTCACGCGCTGAAAGCATACCTACCAGTTTGCCCTCTCTGGTAATAGGCAACCTCTTTATGTGTTTTGAAGTCATGGTGACAGCGGCGTCGTGAACGCTTATCCCTATCGGCGCTGTAATAAGCGGCGATGAGCATACCTTACCTACCTCTTTTATCAACGATTTATCCTTCGCCAAGAACTTGGTGAGCAGGTCTCGTTCGGTAAATATGCCTATTGGCTCTCCTTGGCTCGTGATGATGACGCTGCCGATGCGTTTCTCAGCCATGATCTTCGCTACCCTGTCTACGAGCGTTTCCTCGTCAGCGGTTATGACTCGCTTAGTCATAAAGTAATCAACTTCAAACCATACCTGCATAGTTTCGGGAATCTCGGGTAGACTCCTGATCATGTCTGAAGCGGTTATGATCCCCACAAGATTTCCGGATTCACAGACTGCAAGTCGCCGTATTCTCTTCTCAATCATCGTTCGAGCCGCCTCTTTTACTTGGGATGTGAGGCATATTGTAATGACAGGGTAAGACATGAATTTCTCAACTTTTTCCTCTTTTATACTAACTCCACCAACTAGCCAATCTTTCTCCAGATCAATTCCACTGCTCACAACGCTTAACAGGTCCCTCTCGGTTATTATGCCCACAGGCGTATCATATTTCATTACTACCAAGCTTCCAATGTGTTTCTCGCCCATTAGCCGGGCAGCCTCATACAATGTGCTTTCAGGAGTTATTGTAACAACCTCATGGGTCATGATCTCCTCTATCTTTCGGTGACTTACGAGACCGCGTTTGTGTTGGGTGGATGCAATGTCAGGGGCGCTTGAGGATTCCTTTCTCAAGTCTTTAGGTGTCTCCATCTCCTTCCCTCACTATATTATTGATTGGTAGCTTAATTAAGGTATAATACGTGCGTGTGCATGAGACAATTTTTCTATGTATAAGGATTAAATTTTAATCTATACCATGTACGTTGCAGATATAAATTGATATGGAGTTGTTTTCTAGAATTTTTCTACCATTTTTAGGTTTTTGAAGGTTGCTTGAGCATCGAACCAACATAGAGTCCAATGAAACCTAAAGCTACTACAAGGATTATGTTGAAGAACATGTTTCCTCGTCTGGATAGGTCGTAAAGGAACCATTCTAATGTTGACACTGTAGTTCCACGGCTTGCCTCCAAGTACGTTTCCTTAGCTAACAGACCCCAGTCTGCAAGAGTTGGCTGGAACACTACCACAAGCAGTTCGTAGAACGCGCTTAGGACCACTATTCTTAAGATTGCATCCCTTCTCCCTTTTTTTATCTCTTCGCCGAACAAGTAGCCAACAATTAGCATGCTTAGAAAAACGGAGGTAAGCCCAACAGCGTAATATGCTTCCATGCTGACACCTAAAGCTGGAAGTGCTACAATTGCGATGGGAAACGCTATCAGAATTTGTAACACACAATAGGTTGCTACAGCAGTTATGATATCGCCAAACTTCACCATGTCACCTCCATTAAAACGAAGAACCGACAGGTGCCATATCTCCTGCCTCACTTTTTATGGCTTGTGGAAGAAACTTTGGTTCTACACTATTTAGGCTGGACACCTAAACCTTCCAGCTTGAAACTACTTTCCACAACTCTCGCACAACCCGAAGCACCTTCGGGTCTACTAAGACTTTTAACTATAGCTTTTACTCACGTTTAATGCGCACGTAATGCTCCAACAACTTATTTAGTTACTTTCTTATCTTGAAATTACTGCATAGTGGATGGCTACAGAAATGGCGAAGAAAGAAAATAATCAAACGCCTAAAACGGTTACGTTGCCGTGCGGTTGCGTGTACCAAGACAAGGGCTGGCTGTTAACTCGAGTTAACGAGTGCGAATATCACAGGCGAAAGCGAACAGCAAAGCGACCTTACAGACCCAAAGCTGAATGCGTAAGACCATAAAGAAAAATAGATTAAATCCTTCGTTCTATCTATAGCGCTGCAAAAAACAAATAATCGCATACGTCAGATTTTACCAGCAGCCTCACCATATAATTAACGCTTTCAAGACTAAAAGCGGAAAAACCACCAAAACACCAAACAAGACAGCAGTCAACACCATTATTCGCCAAGCCCTCGTTATATGAGTCGGAGATAAGTCTTCACCGTCTCCTAATTTGTAGAAACCTGGTTTTTCCAGCTGAACGCTTAATGCGCCAGCCATAGCCGCCAGAGTCCACCCCGCGTTCAGGCTTGCAGTGTTTCTCTTGTCTCGCTTAAGAATCCTTCGAGACTCCTTCCAATTTTCGCCCAAAAACAGCGCTGCCAGAGTCATCAAAGTGGCGGTTAACCTTGCTGGAACGTAATTAGCTATGGTGTCTATGCTTGCTGAAAACCACCCGATGTTTCTGTGCTCTTGGTCTTTATAGCCAAGCATTGAGTCCAATGTGTTAATAACTCTGTACGCCACCGCTCCTGGAACGCCGAACAGAGCAAAGTAAAAGAAGGGTGAGGTTACTCCGTCAGTAGTGCTTTCAGCTATAGACTCGACAGCCGCGGAGATTATGTGCCGCTCGCTAAGCCCTGTGGGATCGCGCCTCACGATGTAATGTAACGACTGCCTCGCTTTGCTGCAATCTCCCTTCTTGATCGCGTCCACTATGGGAACAGTGTACTGTCGCATACACTTTAACGCAAAAGTAGACTTCAACACGATAGCAGATACAACAATGTAGGGTATCCAGCCGAAGAAGCGCTGAACCAAAAAAACTGTCAGGTAGGCAGGAACTGCAAAAAGCAGGATAACTGATAAGCCCAAGAGAACCCCATTTGCCATTTCAACCCGTGGGCTTTCACTTCTAATCTTGGGCTTGAAATAATCGATAACTTTACCCATCCAAACTGTAGGATGAATCCTGTCGGGAAATTCGCCAACGGTCATGTCAATCAAGAACGCTAACAAGAAAATCAGCACGGCATCGACAAGGACGGAAATATTTATCGTAAACATATTTTTCTTCCAAACTCAACGTCTTTTTGATGAATCCCCATCTTTTCCTAGAATCTTCTTGAGCGCTTCAAGCAGCTTCTCATTCTCGCGCCGCGTTTTGACGGCTACCCGAATGTAATACTCGTCAATCCCTGCGAATGAAGTGCAGTCTCGTATCAGTACGCCATACTCTAACAGCTTCTCCTTGAGTTGGGCTGCTGTGAAACCCGATTGCCTGATACCTATGAAGAAAAAGTTAGCATCAGCAGGATACACCTTAAAAACGCTAATCCCGCTTAGTTCGCGCGCCAAAAATGTCCTTTCACCTTTGACGAGCTCGCTTGTTCTGTTCGAATGTTCTTCATCGTCTAACGCTGCTACCGTTGCAACTTGGGCTAAGCAGTTTACGTTCCAAGGTGTTTTGGTGGCGGATAAAATTTTGATGATTTCCTCAGAGGCAATTCCGTAGCCGACTCTTAACCCAGTTAACCCAAAAAACTTGGTGAACGACCTTAAAACGAAAAGGTTAGGATAACGCTCTACTTCGCCAATAAACGAAAACCGTTTTTCCTCGTCAACAAACTCCGTGAAATCTTCATCAAGAAAAACAAGCGTGTTCCCCTCAAGTGCTTTTTCGATGATTTCCAGCAAGTCCGTGCGAGACGTAAGAATGCTCGTAGGATTGTTTGGGTTGCATAAGAAAACAACCTTTGCCCCCCTCATCTCACGCACAAAAATGGCGGGTTCAACTTGAAAACTTGGGCTCAATTTTATATGCTTTGGTCTGGCTCCTGCTTTTTTTGCGGCTCTTTCATATTCACCGAACGTGGGCGCAGGAATAAGCGCTACGTCACCAGTTTCCATGAAAACATCGGCGAATAAATAAATGAGTTCAGTGGAGCCGTTTCCTACTATTACGTTTCGTCTGCTGATTCCCTTGAAATGGTGGGCGATAGCCTCTCGCAATGCAGTGGAATCTGGATCTGGGTAAAAAGGAATTTGCCCAAAATTGCTCTTTATCGATTCGATGGCTTTTTGGGAAGGTCCCAAGGGGTTAATGTTTGAACTGAAGTCAAGAACATCCTCTCTGCTAAGTCCAGTCTTATTCACGACATCCCAGACTTCACCGCCATGCACGCAGGGTTTAAGGCGTTTAACCTCTTCTCGGGCTAAACTTGAAGCTGACCTCATGTTTCTTTATCGCCCCTCGAATTGGTAGCCCAATACCGCCCTAAAGCGTTCAATGCCTCTTCAAACAGATGTTTTTCAGGCATTACATCAACTTTCAAGCCCATTTTAGCTAATGTCTCAGCCGTTGTAGGGCCGATCGCCACGATAGTTAATTTGTTGTGCATTATCTCTCGCAGTTTTTCCGTGGAAACTTGTTCTGCAAGCATTTGGAACAGGTTTTTGGCGCCTAGGGAACTGCTGAAGATAATGGCGTGAATTTGTCCGCCAACTAAGTTTTGAAGAAACTGCGCCGTTAACTCTGGGTCAACGGGAAGCCGTGACTCATAAACGTACACTTCCTGCACATTGTTATCCATCTCTCGCAGCCTTTCCGCAAGTGCAGGTGAGGCTTGGCTAGTTCTAGGAATCCAAATCGACTTGCCGGAAACATCCCGCTGCCGCAAGCTCTCTATTATCCCTTCCGAAGTGTACCTTGCGGGGATCAAGTCCACTTGGATTTGGTTTTTTCTAAGCTCTTGAGCGGTTTTCGGACCAACAGCCACCGTTGCAGTCTTTTCCAAACGCTTTTTGAGCTGATCTTTCAGTCCCAAGCTTTCGGCGGCACTGAGGAGGTATTTCACTCCATTAATGCTCATAAAGATGACATAGTCAACTTCGCCTCTCGCGAGAGCGTCAATGAATTTTTTAGTGGCTGACAAATCGCGAGGTCCCTTAATCTCTATGGTTGGGATGAGGTAGGGCTTTCCTCCTCTCTTCGCAATAATCTCACCTGCTTCTTCAGCTTGACCCGTAGGCCTTGTAACGGCGATAGTTCTTCCTTTTAGCGAGGCGGCTTCTTGAACCATGATAGTTTCTCTCCTAGCGTGGCAACTTTGCCTATAACGATGACCGCCGGAGCCTTTACGTTCCTTTCCTTAGCTTCCTTTGCTATTGTGCCAAGTTTGCCTATCAAGCTCCGTTGCTTTTTTGAAGTCCCCTGTTCGATGATGGCTGCTGGCGTATCAGGGTCTAAACCGCCTTCCATCAGCTTAGCTGCTGTGGATTCAAAGGCTTCTACGCCCATCAGGATGACAATGGTATCCACAGCGCTGGCTAGTTTGCTCCAATTAACGATTTTCCCAGTGTTTCCTGCTCGGTGGCCAGTAACAATGGCAAGAGAAGACGCGTAGTCTCTGTGAGTAAGCGGAATGCCCGCGTAAGCAGGTGCCGCTATGGCGGAAGTGACTCCAGGCACAACTTCAAAATCCACCTGCTTCTCAGCCAAGGCTTCAGCTTCTTCTCCGCCTCTGCCAAAGAGGAACGGGTCGCCCCCTTTCAGCCTGACCACTCTTTTGCCATCAAGAGCTTTTTTGACCAGTAATTCATTAATCTTTTCTTGGGGTAATACATGTTTCCCTGAACGTTTCCCCGCATAAATTTTCTCTGCCGTTTTCGGTGCCAATTCAAGAATTGCCTTGTTTACTAATCTATCGTAGATCACGACGTCAGCTGCTCTCAGGACTTCAACGGCTCTCACGGTAAGCAGCGCTGGGTCGCCCGGTCCCGCTCCCACAAGAAACACTTTACCATGGACCATACTTATCCCTCCATTCGGCTTCAAATTTTTCGGCTCCTTGTTTCACAAGACTCTGGGCAACCTTCTTGCCTAAATCTTGAGCTTCATTAAGGGTGCCCTCTGCAGAGGCTGAAATTTTCTCCTGAGTGTTGAGCGAGAAGATGCACCCATAAAGCGACAAAGCTCGGTTATTAGCACGCCCGATTGCGCCTATCGGAACACGACAGCCGCCTTTAAGAGCGAGGACAAGGCTTCTTTCAGCAGTGACTTCCGCCCTCGTCGGGGGATGATCAATGGAGCTGAGCAGTCCAATAACCTTTTCATTGTCTCTTTTTGCGACTACGGCTAGGGCTCCTTGTCCTGCAGCTGACGTGAATCGCTCTAACGGAAAGCGTTCTGTAATTAGGCTTTCCAAGCCCATCCTTTCAAGACCCGCCTCAGCCACTATAACTCCGTCAAACTCGCCTTGTTTCACTTTTCGAATTCTGGTGTCAACATTGCCTCTTATAGGCGCCACTTCCAAATCAGGGCGTAGAAATTTAACTTGAGCCAGTCGTCTCAAGCTGCCTGTTCCTATAACTGCGCCTTTGGCTAAGGCGTCAAGGGAAACCTTGCCTTTTGATATGAGAACATCATACGGGGAACTCCTCTTGGGATACGCCGCTACGACCGTCTCTGAAGATTCTATTGTAGGAACATCCTTCAGGCTATGCACGGCGAAGTCGACCTCTCCATTTGCTATAGCCAAGTCTATCTCTTTCTCAAAAATCCCTTTCACATCGATAGCAAAAAGCGGCTTCTTTCTATCTTTGTCACCCATCGTCTTGATGACTTTAATTTTAAACTCTAGCTCTGGATGAATGAGCTTGAGATTGTCGAGGACGTTCTCCGTTTGTATCAGAGAGAGCTTGCTTCCTCTTGTGCCCACAGTTAACATCATTTCAAACAGACCTGTTGGTGGTTGCTACTGCATGCAGAGCACTATCAAATGCGCTCATAGTCTCCTCCAAGTTGTCTTCACTATACGTTACTGACAAAAAACACGTTCCAAACTGTGACGACTGTATGAATACGCCTAAAGCTGATTCATCCATGATCTTACATCCTTAGCGAAATACGTTATGATGAGATCAGCGCCAGCCCGTTTGATCCCAGTCAAAATCTCGAGAATAGCTGCTTTTTCATCTATCCAGCCCATTTCGGCTGCCGCCTTCACCATGGCGTATTCTCCGCTCACATTATAAGCCGCAATAGGCACGTTGAACTTTGATTTGGCAAGATTTATCACGTCTAAGTAAGCTAAGGCTGGCTTGACCATAATTATATCCGCTCCCTCGCCGATGTCCAGCTCCATTTCTCGTAACGCTTCCTGTGGATTTCCATAACCCATCTGGTAGCTCTTTCTATCCCCAAATTTGGGCGCACATTCAGCAGCGTCTCTGAAGGGACCGTAGAAACAAGAGGCGTACTTCGCGGAGTAAGCCATTATTCCGACTTGGCTGAAACCAGTGTCGTCCAAAGCCTCTCTGATGAATCGGACTTGTCCATCCATCATGCTTGAAGGCGCTACAATGTCCGCTCCAGCCTGAGCGTGACTTGCAGCTACTTTCTGCAAAATTCCGAGAGTAACGTCATTAGCGATTTCACCATTCTTAACTACGCCGCAATGCCCATGTGTCGTGTATTCACAAAGGCAAACATCAGTAACAACGACAAGCCCGTCGCCGAACTCGTTCTTCAAACTTCGAATTGCCTTCTGAACAATGCCATCAGCAGCAAACGCTTCAGAGCCTGTTTCATTCTTCTTTGAGGGGACGCCAAAAAGAATCACTGCCTTTACGCCTTGTTCAACTGTTTGCTTGACCTCGTCGACGACGTTTTGAATTGGCAATCGTGAATGCCCTGGTATGGATTCGATGGGAATAGGTGCCTGCGCATTTTCGTCAACGAAAATGGGATATATCAGGTTGCTTGGGTGAAGCCTGACTTTATGCATCATATCTCGTAGGGCAGGCGTTCTGCGGAGTCTTCTCATCCTGACTGTGGGAAAACGCATCACGGTGCCTCCTTATTGACCCGAAAGCTTTCCATGATCGTTAGAGCTACTCTTTGAGTTTCGTCAAGCTTGCCGTTCCTCAAAAGCTTCTTTACGTGTTCATCTTTAAGTATTTTGTAGAGAATCTTCTTTCGAACTTTCTGATCCGAGAACCGCTGTTTCAGGATTGCTCGCGTATAGTTCTGCAGCTTAATCTGCAGCAAATCTTCCTGAGTGATTAATCTCTCTACTCTTTGCCGTAGAACTTTCGCCATCGCGGGGCTTCTCCCACCTGTAGACATAGCTATTCTTACCTCACCGATTTTCGCCACGGCTGGAAGTATAAAATCGCTTATTGAAGGGTTATCTGCCACATAAACCATGCATCCTGCCGATCTGGCACGTTTGGAAAGTTGTACGTTAAGCTTTTGATCATTTGTTGCGACGGCGAGTAAATCTGGCTTGGGGTTTAGCTGATTGAAAAAAGTCTCTCCGTTCTTAATGTCTGCTTTTAACAAGTTGATCTTTTTCTCCTGATGAAGTTTCTTTATGCCGCTTGTGAAGGTTCTACTAGCGACTAGGATTTTTGAGCCAGCGTCTAAGAAGCTCAAGGTTTTCTTGTAGGCTTCTGTGCCTCCTCCGACTATGACAACGTATTTTCCGTCAAATTTGAAATCTACAATCAACTTTTTCTAGACCCACCTTCAGGTATATCAAGCTTAAAGTTCGTGAGTGAGGCTTTGAATTTTTCCAAAAATAAATTATAGTCTACCCAGCCTTTCCCTATGGGCATGGCAAGTTCTGTCAGCCTCTTCAAGTCTAAAAAGCGTTCTGCACTTTCGATCGCTTTGTTTCCGAACTCTTCGTATCTTATTTCAACTTCTGGAATCATGCCTCGTCCCTCCAGCTCGATGCGCGGCACTATACCGAGCAGTTCGACGCCGAGATTATTGAAAGCACGTTTAATGAGCGTTTTTATCTCGTCTGTCAGGTAGCTAATTCGCGCTTTATTTAGGATAACACCTTTTACTTTTATGCCGAGGTTCTTCATGAGATTCGCATAATTGAGGGCGCTTATCACCGCGCCTTCGATTCCTTCCTTGTCACAGCCAACGACAACAATTGTAGGTGCATCCAGCGCCAGCGCCACTTCCGCTGTTGAAGAAGGTCGCGTTACTTGTTCGTTAAGCAAGCCGGTGAAAGCGCTCATGGCGCCTTCAACCAGAAGGAAATCATGTTTTCGGCTTGCCTCTTCCGCCACTTCGCGGAGCGGTTTCCATCCACTTTCTCCAATTCTTATTGAGGAATAATCTCTTATTGGTTCCTTGATCAAATAGAGGGCTGGCACAAGATCTCGGATGTCTCCTCCCACTTTCAACACACCAACGTGGAAGCCCTTCTTCTTTAACGCGCCAGCTATGCCTGTTACGACAAAAGTCTTGCCTGAGCCGCTTCCTGTTGCTACTATTAGAAGAAAGACGGGTCTCTTCGGCGGTTGCCCTGTAGTGTTTTGTGACTTGATGCTAGTTGAGATGCCTATTTCACTTTTGATTTCCGCCAATAGCTTTGAATTAGCTTCCCTTATCTTTTGAAGTTCTTCAGTGGATATGTCTAAAGATTTCATAACACTTTGAATAATGGATGGATTTTCATCCAATAGCGCATGCATCAGCACTCCAACAACATTCCCCTGCTTGTTAGTGACGCCAGAAACTATGTCCTGAGGGTCATTATGGTAATTGACGCGCCGGACATGTGAGACAAGAATTGGTTTTGCCTCTTCATGGGTTATCATTTTACCGTAGGTGTGACAGTGAAAACCTGTAACTTCTGTGCCTATGGCATCCGTCATGAAACTTCTGCCCACTATAGCAGCCCTGACGCGGTCCGTACATATCAATGGTTTAAACTCCACATCCAACAGACCCAGTCCATGTCTCAAAATTGGAGTGGAGGACAAGCGCCCAATGTCAGTTGCTTTGGAAAGCACTTGTAAGCCTGAGCAGATGCCAAGTACAAACTTGCCTGCGTCAGCCATCCGTAATATCTCTCGTACTAAGCGGTCCTTTATGCTCTGAGACTCTACGAGGCTGCCGCCAGGAATTATTAGCATATCTAATGCTTCTGAAGCCTTTTTGCCATTTACCAGCCCGTCTTCTCGAACTATGTCAGTAGGCAGGTTTCCAAATTCCTCAAAACATGGCAGTGCTCCAGGCAAGTAAGCCAATCCGATTCTGCGTTTTAATTTGATCCCCAGCCGCCCCTTCTCCTTAATTACGACAAAGCTTATATTTAAGGCGGTCGGTTTATCCAACCATGCATTCCTCAGCTAAAAACATCAACATTATTAACGTGAGGATCACGCATAAGACGGCGCGCGTTCCCTTAATGGAAGCTGTAGCATTCAAGGACACGAGGAGTGCATTAAAAGCCATTCGCTCCATGGAAAATGTTGATGAGTGCGTCCTCCTTCAAACCTGCAATCGAATTGAGCTTTATATCGTAAGCGAAGAAGGCGAGAAAGTAGCCAAGA
>CAZXCX010000008.1:0-12596 GCA_964639375.1 uncultured Candidatus Bathyarchaeia archaeon | reverse complement strand
GGCGCTTTAAAGGGTCTTTTCAGATGGGGCGCGATTTTCCTCAGTTTAATCACTGAAAAATTCACGATTGAAAAACCAATGATAAATCCCATGTTAACCGCGTAGACAACGAAGTTTACAAATCCAGTTGCGGCGAAAATCACGGTGAAAATAGCACAGACAATTATCGCCACGTAAGGTGTGGAAAAGCGCTTATGAACTTTGCAAAGCGCCTTAGGCATGTAACCGTCTCTGCTCATGGCGTAGAGAACATGTGACTGTGCCATAATAGCCTCATTAGTTGCTGCTAAACCTGCAATCGCCAAACCTATGGTGACCAAGATGCCTCCAGCAGGTCCCATCGCTTGTTCTGCGACAAAAGCGATTGGTGACGCCTGCTGACTGAGAAGGTCTGGAGGAACAATGCCAACGGCGATGAACACAACACTCGTGTAGAGAGCAATCAGAACTACTGCGGATATAATTATCGCTAGTGGGATGTTCCTTCCAGGATTCTTTATCTCAGCTTGAGCTGCAGCGACAGCCTCTGCACCAAGGTATAGCTCGAAAAGGTAGGCCGTCGCCGCTAGGATGCCAATTAAGCCCACAGGAGAAGACGAAGAGGAGG
This sequence comes from uncultured Candidatus Bathyarchaeia archaeon, assembly GCA_964639375.1. GTDB lineage: Archaea > Thermoproteota > Bathyarchaeia > Bathyarchaeales > Bathycorpusculaceae. Next base: position 11,989 of record CAZXCX010000008.1, on the reverse strand, counting down.
GCGGAGGGGTTCCTTGAATGTAAGACCAGCCGCCTATGACGAAGATTCCCAATACAGCAAGAACTATAGCGGTTATGATAACTTCTGCTGTCCCGGTTTCTTTCATGCCTCTCAAATTGATAAATGCAAAGATTATCACCACTACCACTGCGACTAATGGTATGCTGATTTGAGGGAAAATGTAGGAGAGTACGTATGCGAAGCCTATGGAGGATAAAGCCGCATAAAACATGTTGCTGAGCCATTCAAACCAGCCTGTTAGGAAACTGATGAACCCCCCATAAGCCACTTTCGAAAACGTGTATTCACCTCCAGCAAGCGGAATCGCCGTGCCTAGTTCGGCGTAGCTGAACATGGTGAGGAGGCTTATGATGCCGCAGGTGAAGACGACGGGGACGATTGCGTAGCCAGCTAGGCTTGCGGCGTAGCCGATTATGACAAAGTTGCCTGCACTTAAGGTGCCGCCTATCCCCAACATTGTTGCGCGGATAAGACCAAGTTCTCTTTTAAGGTGAGGTTCATCCATAGCTGCAACTCCATTTATTGTTCATAAAAGAGAATAAGACCACTTATGACGGATAATAATCCAAAGATTATGAAGGCCCACAGGTAAAGTCCGATGCCCTCGGCAGAAAAGCCTAAAACAACTTGAATATTGAAAAGGTTGTAGAACAAGAAGAAAGCGAAAAACATGGTTAATCCGCCTATAGCGGTCTGTATCAAACCAACTATTTTTGAGAGGATTCTTCTGGTCTTCATTAATGTTCATCTCTTCAGGAGGAGGATTATTCCTGCTATAAAGTCTAATATCCCAATGGCAAGGAACATCAGTGTTAACAGCGACATGCTTGCTTGCTCTGCGAAAACGCTTACGTCTATTATGTTTAAGAATATGAGAAAAACTGCGCCAGTCAAAATTATGCTGGTCACTATAAGGAAACCGCCTATGGCGACGCTTAGTCTGACGAGTTTCCGCATACAGTTCACTCAGCTAACCGTAAGAGACGCAAGCTTAAACTGGTAATAATTATGGAAAGCCAATTTAATACATTTGCTAGTTTCCCGAAGGTACATTGTTTGGAGTCGGAGTCAGTGGAGTTAAATGAAGGAGATGAGAAAAATGGAAAGCGCTTGTGGCGCTTTGACTATGGTTTTAGGGCTGTTAAGACTAGCCGTGTAGCGTTTACGTTGACTTCGGTGATTTTGCAGTTTTTGAATTCTTTTGCTTCGCCTAGTATGTTTTTTACGGTGACGTTGTTGTTTTCAGTTTTTGCGTAGACTACATCTTTGAAGAGGGTTTTTCCGTCGAGGATGACTTTGAATTCGCACATTTTGTGTTCCCGAGTGGAAAAGCGTTTTTCTTGGTTATAAGGGCTTTGTTTTTTGGCTTTGCAGTTGGTTTTTGCTGCTGGGCTTAGATAAGTAATTGTTTAATCCTTCAAAGCATAATTGCATAACTCCTGATTGAAGTTTTGGGACATTTATAAAGGGCGAAAATAATGCGATTAAGAATTTGTTAGATTTTGCTGTCCATCGAAATCTGATTTTGGTTTTTCCATTAACTGGCTCAAAAGTGTATTCCCCAGCACCAATGAAGTCTCCTTCAAAGAAGTCCATTTTGATTCTCGATAATGTCTGTGATTCTCCCTGTAAAGGTTGGAGTTCCAAAGCGATGTATTTTGAAGTCAAGTACGGACCCTTTCTGAAGTATTTTCTTGTCTCCCCTTAATTTTTCTTCTATGTGCGGCATCTTCCATTTAGAATAAATGCTCGTATCTAAGAATGCTCCAAAAACCCGTGATACTTCAGCGTCTATTACTGCTTCAGTTACAGCATCAAAATTTGGCGTCTCCCTTCCCCCTTTTACCTTGCTTAAGTTAAGCCTATAAACGGTTTTGGGTTTGGGCTCAAAATTTAGTTAAGATAATTTCAATTTAATTATAAAGTAAAAACAAGAAACTGGAGTGGATCAACATGAAAATTCTATTTGTATGTTCTGGAAATGCTTATCGTAGCCCATTAGCGGAAGCACTTCTTAAGAAACTGAGACCAGACTTAGAGATTGATTCTGCAGGACTACATGTCATTATTCCTATTTCGAGACAGGTACGAGAGTACTTGGCAAAACAAAATGCTACTCAATATCTCAAGAGAACTCCTCAAAGTATAGATAAGAAGAAACTGAGAGACTACGATTTAATTGTGGCTATGGAACATATACATAGGAATGCGATTTTGAGCATTTGCCCAGAATGCAAGGGCAGAATTGTTGAGTGGAATATTGAAGATCCCTACTTCCTAGAGAGTGAAGACGCTAAAAATATCTACGCGCAGATCGAAAATAAAGTTGAGGAATTAGCTAAATCATTGTAATTATTTCCCAATTTTGTAAATTTTCGAAACCAAATATTCGAGATTTCAATATCCACCAAATCAGTTTTGTTTAGGTTTGGGGATTAAAATTTAATTCCCATTTTTTGTAGCGGTCGAACTTACTGTTATGTCAATAATAACTCTTTTATTTATTCAGCGAATAAAGGGAATACTGTGGTTTAGATGTCGATCAAGTACAAGGACATTCGCTGGAAGAAAGTTGTTTGCGAAAACTTAACCGTAGGCGAGGTAAAAGAAGTTATAATCGACCCCTCCCAATGGAAGGTTACTCATCTTGAGGTCGAACTTACTAACGACGCTGCTGAACTGGCTTTAGGCGTTCGAAAAGGCGGAATACGAAATCTACTGGCTGTATCGGCCATAGGTAGCACGGGCAAAACGATAAAGCTGAAGGTGAAAAAAGGACAACTCCAAATCTATCTAAAGGCTCCAAAGCCGAAATCATAGCGCGCGCAATGCTAAAATCAAGTGAGCTTTATTAGAAGCTACTCACTTTCCCACCTTTTTTGTTGGCTTCTAATCAAAAATAAGATAATGCGTGTTGTTAATAAGGACTCAAAGCGTCTGTCCAAATTTTTTAGTAGAACAACTTTGCCCACGTTCTATTTGCTAGGATGTGACAATGGAACAGAAATATTATTGTGTTCTGAAATAGCATAATGAGACTTTGAGGAGTTCAACATGAGTGAAAGGAAGGCTCCAGGTTGGTTGCGTGCTCTAGACATTGTTTTTGGTTTGATCGTCATGATTCTTTTCGTGTTTTTCCTGAGATAAGTAATTATAATTCATGAGTATTATACGTTTTAAGTTACAATTGGTTTAATGATGATTTCAGATGCCTGAAGAAAGCTCTTCGAATGTTGACATATTCGGTCTCTTATCAGTCGACAAGGATGAGGCGAAAAAGAAGCGAAGAGAAGAGCTTTTGGCTTCTTCGGGCGTGAAAGAATTCTTTGCGGAAGGAAACATTAGCATTGACAAGCGGACGTGTTGGGGGCTAGAATGCAAGCTGTGCATTAAGGCATGTCCGACTAACGCGTTGTACTGGAAGGCGGGTGAAGTTGGGATTGTTGAGGATCTATGCGTTTACTGCGGCGCCTGCGTTTTATGCTGCATGGTGGATGACTGCATAAAAGTTGAGAGAAAACGGGAAGACGGCAAGGTAGAACGGTTTAGCAAGCCGACTGAAGTTGTGAAACTTGAGGACAAAATTAACACGAAGAAACGTTTTGAACGTGTAAGAGAACTTTTTCCTGCCGCTGAGAGGTACTGCGAGAAGTACAAACAGCATGAGTGGAGATAGTTTAGCCCGAGTTAAGAACCTAAGATAACTTTCGGTTTGGGATTAAATTTTATATTTACCACATGTTATATAGCTAACATAGTTGGGGGGAGACTTGTGAAACTTGTAACGGTCCTGTTACCAGAAGCTTATCTTGAAGGGTTAGATGAACTTGTTAGGGCTAATATGTATCCGAGTAGAAGTTCGGTCATACGGTCAGCAGTCAGGGATTTGCTGAGAAAAGAGCTCTGGGAAAAACGCGGAAGATAAACTAACTTATTATCATAAAAAAGGTGATTTCTGACATCACGCGCGTAGACAGTTTAAGTTAAATAGGGGGATCGCTTCTCTAAAGACCTAATTTGCAGAAATAACCCTATTATGAAAATTTAACAGTGAATTAACTACTTTTTGAGGCATTTCAGCTTTAACAGTCACAGGAAGACGCATATTCTGCCAAATCTCCCCTGCAAGAGGTTCTTGACCATAAGGGTATATTTGCGCCTTAAATTTCAAAATAAGCCCTGAATTAGCCTTCATTGTGTTAAACTGGACTTCTGGTGCGTTTCTTAAAATCCACAAAGGAGTTATATCCAAATACTTACACATTTCAAGTTTATTCAAAAACTCGTCAGCCTCCATTATTAGGGCAAAGTGTTTTTTACTTTACATTTTTTGTTTGCTCTCGGCTAACTTGAAATAATTTGGAGAAGAAAACGAGCCAGTCTAGTGCTTGACGAGAGCTGTTGCGTCTTCGCTTACTGTACTACAAAACCAGCAAGTGTATAGTTTACCTATGATTCTACTTTTACAATTGAATAGACGTTTTTATAAGGTGTTTAGTTTGATGCGTTTTTTAAGCAGCAGGAGCTGCTTTTTTTCAGAAAGAAAGGCAAATTAAGCGGATATACACTTTCGGTTATTGTATGGCAAAAGCAACATGAAATAAGCTCCATCAATTTAGCAAGAAAGATTAAATCTGCTGATGGGTTAGGAGAACATTTTGCAATTTTTCTGCAATTAAGCCTTTAATCTTTACTTTAACAATAAAGAGTATTATCTTATATAACTTAATGTTTGCTTACTCCGAATATGCGTGGTTGTATTAAGACAAACATAAAGGAGGAAAGGTAAAAATGAAAAAAATCGCTGTAACTTTTGCTTTGGCAATTAATATGTTACTTGTTTTATCCCTATTTTTGATGCCGATACCGAGTGGTGTAAGTGATCCTTACCTTCCCACAATTGATGGAAACAAAGTTTATGTCGAAAATTCTGATTGTTACATCTCAGCGACGCCGTACATGCTAACCGCGGACGGGTACGTCTACTTGAACGTGGTCAGTAAAACGTACGAAGGAAACGTGGACTTCTGCCTTGGCTTTGAGGGCAGTTTCGGCTACCCGACAAGCCTGGAACTCTATGACCCGAGAGTAGAGACAACGCAACACGAGTTAGATCTCAGCCCGTATTTTAATGATTCTGCGTGTCAAGTAGGATACAATTATACGCGCACTTCAGGAAAAAACGTTTATGACGGTTACGTGTGGGCTTACCGCAACACAAGCATCGTTAACGAAAAGAATCAGACCGTAGATACAGACTTGAGTCGAGTTTTGCTTCAACATTATGATGTTGCCGATTTGGACGCTCAGATGGTTTATTGGAACACAACGCAGACTTTCTATTGGAGGGAAATTGGAAATGAAATGGACTTTGAGAATAGAAGCTTTGATTTTCAGGGCATGGATACTTGGTATCTCAGCAGTGCTGTTATTCAGAAGAATAGGAATTACTATTTGAGAATGTGGTTGACTGTTGTTCCGACGTTATCCAATTATGTTCACGAGTTTTTTGTGGCTTTTAAGCCCAGTGAAGAAACATTGGAACAGGCAGTCGCCAGCAAGCATTTCTGCTATCTGGACCCTTGGTACAGCACCAGTTGGAATTATCGGAAATCTCATGTCATTGAACATTCTGCAGGCGCTGGGACAAACTATCAGATTAGGCTTCTTGTCTATTATGGTTCTGGCACGGATTCTGGTGGGACTGTGTATTTGGGTGGTAAATGTCAACCTGATTTTGATGATGTTAGGTTTACTGATGATAACGGCGAGACATTGCTTGATTATTGGAGGGAGAGCAAAACAGACTATGGTAGTGCGGTATTTTGGGTTGAAATCAAAGACGATCTAAGCACTACGGATCGCACATTCTACATGTATTATGGGAATGCAGGGGCTGGAAATACTTCTAATTTCGATGCTACATTTATTTTCGGGGATCCTTTTGACAGCAGCACTTTGAGCACTAGCAGGTGGCCGACCAGAACTGGAAGCCCAACATACTGGATAGATTCGGTGTATCACTTTATAGAGTTCTACGATATGGCCGCTAGCAACTGGTGGAACGGTAAAGGCTTTCGTTCCAAATCGTTTTCGCTTCCGAGCTCTTGGCGTATAGAAAGCGCCTATGGCATGTACCAGCCCTTTTGGATGGTGCATTACACTGAAACTGCCAACGAGATTTTTGGAGGCCTATTCAACGTTGAACATTCAGATTTTAGTACAGCTGACTATGGCGTTGCTTATCTTAGCTTGCGGGATCATTGGGCTGGTGACACGAACTGGCTTTATACGGCTGGTGTTGGTGGCAATGTGGATTATGACAGTGGTGTGCAGAGTTTTTACCAGTATGTTTTAAAAACCCTTCAATTTAAGAAAGTAAATGGATACATCACCGTTACCGTGGATGGGACGGATAGAGTTAACGAGTATAACTCTGAAAGTGCATATTACGTTCACCTTGGTCTTGCGCGATATTCTACGTATCCTTTCGGGTTAGAGCGCTTTTACGCTTTCAAGATTAGAAAGTTTGTTGCTGATGAGCCTGATCATGGAGCGTGGGGACCAGAGCAACAAGGCTACGCAAGCATAATATGGGGTACTGGCTATTATCCAGCAGGTTACCTTGGCGGAGATGCTGAAAAAAACCTTTCCGAGGATGTTTGCGACTACATTGAGGGCTTGTTTGGGGATACAGGAATATACGATAAATTAAATAACTATTGGGGGAGTCAAACACAGCCATCAAATGTTTATAATACTGTAGAACAAACTGAGGATTACTACGCCTATACAACGGTCTTTTACAAGGGACACACTTTGAAAAATTGCAGCTGCGACGTTCAGGGTTGTGATTTAACCCATTGGGGAATTTATGATTGGGAAGGCACTGGTTGGCCCGATACCAGCAATTATATCAAAGATTGGGCGATACACGAGAAGCTTGGCAGTAAAAACACTGGGTTTCTGTTCCTCTGGGCCTGCGGCGTTGGTGCTGAAATTTATGAAGGTGGATACGAGGGTGGTCACAGTTTTGGTATGATAGCATCTTGGATGGGCACCCTTGACTTAGTATTCAATGGATATACTGATCATTCTGATACTAGTGATCGTTGTTTCATATCGTTTGAAAATGTGTCAATTAACTTCATTGAATCCACAGGATATGATAGCTGGAATTACGGTGACTTTGCAGAGAAGTTCTATTACTATGCCTTAACAGGAGGGTTTTCGATAAAAGTCGCTCTCGATTTAGCTGCAGAAGACACACATGGTGGGAACTCTTTCGGTAATTGCCAGCTTTACACGGGGTATGAACTGGATAATCCGGTTTACGATCCAGAGCACCCAGAATGGGGACCACCAACTCTTTGGTGTTATATGCGCGTTTGGGGCGATACATATAGTTATATACCGCATTGAAGGAGTGAGATAGTGAATGAATCATCCTATTAAAAAGAAATTCTATGTAACTTTGATTCTAGCAATGGTATTAGCATTTTCTTTTACACAGATACCTACCGTATACTCAGTAACAACAGTTGACCCCCAAGAAGTGCTTGTTTTCTTGAAAGACGTAGTCAAGCTAGATATTACAAAATATGAAGCAAACCTGACGACAACACTATCAAGTTATCCCCCTGAACTGGGTGGTATAGAACAAGTGACTGGGGAATACACGCTAGAACTCGAAGATAGCAAATTAGAGATACTCTTTAAATTCAGAAATGGCACTCTTTGCTGGTGTCTCATGGACGTGCTTCAAGGTTCACCGCACTATGTCCAACCGTTATCTACAGATATTTGTGAAGATGCCAAAGATTTCCTTCAAAGATACCAAACATTTACGGGAGACCCAGAAGTGGAAAGGATGAGAGACATGCTAGATATGGTTGACGGAACAAGAAACGCGATAGAAATATCCGGCAATGTGAAGCTTGAGGTATCAATTAACTCGTTTTCTTCTTCGCTGGATTGGGAGTATACATTCAATGGTGCAGATTACTCGGGAATAATTATTAGTTTTCGAAACGGATCTTTTTATGCGTTCAAGGATGACCGAAGTTACTATACGATAGGTGGCACCGACGTGAACGTCTCTAGAGAAGAAGCCATAAACATTGCATTGAAACGTGCTGAAAATTTCTCTTGGACAATTGACGGCGTGGAAGTAAGCGACTTCAATATAGTGAAAGAACGGATAGATGCGGAATTGCTAACTAGGTGTAGAGAGCCCTTAACATTGTATCCTTACTGGCTACTTACTTTGCCTCTTGATGACCTATATCCAGGTCTAGTCTATGCAATTCAAGTTAAGATCTGGGCAGATACGGCAGAAATCATTGATTGCCACCCGTTGGTCTTTGGTGGGGAGATTCCCTTAGACGCATCGCCTTCCGCACAGCAAGTTGAGGGCACGGCGCCACTAATTGACACGCTTATAATCGCAGTAACCGTTGCAACCATAAGTGCGATTGCCATCGGGATAATAGTAATCAAGAAAAAACGCAAATAACTACTCCTCCTTTTTTATTCTTAAATAAGAATAAAACCGTGTCTGCTATTGGAGCTTATTCTTGTTTTGAAAAAAACTTTAAGTTCCTGTTTGAGTATATCTTCTATTATAAATCCTAAGGCACTACTAATGAATAAAACTATTCAAGGTTTAACAATTACACTTATTGTTACCTTTTTATTTCCTTTTTTTATCCCAGAAACTAAGGCAGCTGGAGATTATTGGACATCTATGTCCCCTATAATAACTGCAAGGACTGGCGTAGGCGTTGCAGTAGTAGACGGCAAAATTTATGCAATTGGCGGTCGTAACGATTGGATTAGCCCTTACCTTGGCACAAACGAAATGTATGACCCCGCAACGGATACTTGGACAACAAGGGCTTCGATGCCTACGCCGAGAAAAAACTTCGCCATTGCCGTTTACAAAAACAAAATCTACTGCATAAGCGGTGAGAGCGACTACGACCCAGAGAGTTTAGGCGGCATATACACTGATGTCAATGAGGTTTATGATCCAGCCACAAATACGTGGGAAACAAAAGCATCCATTCCGACTCCTCGATATGGAATGTGCGCGAACGTTGTTGATGGCAAGATCTACGTTATGGGCGGAGGTCTCTACATCAGCACCTATCCATTTAACACTTGTTGTGGCCTCAACGAGGTTTACGACCCTGAAACCGACACTTGGACCGAAAAAACCTCGTTGCCCACATCGGTTCTCCATGCTGCATCTGCTGTCGTAGATGGCAGAATCTATGTTTTCGGAGGACAAGGTGGACTTTTCATGGGTGGTTGGCATGACTATAATATGGTCTATGACGTTAAGAATGACTCGTGGTCTATGGCAGCGCCTATTCCAGTTGGGTGCGAGAGATCTGCTGCGGGGGCAACCACAGGCATCTATGCGACAAAGAGGATCTATGTTTTCGGCGGTTTCGCTGAGGCCTCATATACGCCACAGAATCTGACTCAAGTGTACGATCCGGAAAACAATGTCTGGAGCAGTGGAACCGAAATGCCGACTCTTCATGCTAATTTTGGTGTTGCCGTTGTAAATGACGAATTGTACGTTATTAGCGGAAGCCAAGTAAATATAGGGCCGCCATCTGTGACAAATGAAAAGTACACGCCGGCTGACCATGAAAACCCCACTTCGCCTATTCCGTCGCCTTCACCCTCCCAAGAACCCACTTCACCAATAGAGCCTTTCGCAATAGCACTAGTCGCGGTTGTTTCTGTATCCGCAGTCGTTGTGGGCGCTGTTTTGCTCCTCTGTAGGAGACGCCGTTGTAAAGCTGTTCAACAAAAGGATATTGCTAGATAATCCGCGTGTTTGGGGTGACGGGAATCACGTAATACCAAGTTAGATCGGAGGAAAAAAAGAAACATGTCTATACGTAAAGAGTTTCAAACAATTGCGGTTCTAATCATAGTTTTGAGCATCTCCATACAAGTTCCTTTTGCACTTTCAGAAGAAACAGTCGATACAAGCGAAGTGCTATACTTCTTGAAAGATGTCGCCAATATTGATGTAAGCAAATATGAACCAAAACTAGTTACAACAACATCGGAAAATCCGCCTGAACTAGGTGGCATCTCACAAATCACGGGCCAGTATGACCTTGAATCCGAAGAAAGCACGATAAACGTGCTATTCAAGTTCAGAAATAACACACTGTGCTATTGCTCAATAACGGTGGTTGAAGGCGAGACTCACCAAGTCGAAGATTTACCCGCTGATATTAGTGATCATGCTGATGGCTTCCTTCAAAGATACCAAGCATACACAGCGGACTCAACAATAGAAGCAATGAGAAGCACATTGGACACAGTTGACGTGACAGAAAATGGCGTAAAGGTAGAGGGCAACATAAAGCTTGAGGTGACAGTAGATCCACTCCTTACCTCACTAAGTTGGAAGAACACGTTTAATGGTGCAGACTATACAAGTTTAAGCCTCAGTTTTAGAAATGGGACTTTTGCCGCGTTCAGAGATGACCGGAGCTATTTCAAGATAGGTGGCACCGACGTGAATCTTTCTGAAGAAGAAGCTGTTGACCTCGCATTGCTTCACGCTAAGGACTTGTGGTGGGAGCTTCCAGACGGAACAAAAGTTACGGATTTCACCATAGTAGAAGACAAAATCGGAGCTGCGTTGCTTACTCAGCCTAGAGAACCGTTGATGCTGTATCCTTACTGGCTGGTTATTTTGCCTCTTGACAAGATGTATCCGGGCTTTATTACCCAAATCATGTTTCAGGTGTGGGCTGACACCGGAGAAGTAATCACTTGCACTCCTCTTGGTCAGGGCGGAGACGTACCGATGAATGTGTCTCCTTCAACACCTGACGGTGGCGCTACGCCTCCAGCTCAGCAGGACGGTGAACCCACGCCTTCCATGGATTTGCTAATTGTCATTACAGCTGTTACTGCTATAATGGTGGTCGCTGTGACTATACTGGTTTTCAGGATAAAGAGAAAAAACTCAGCGGCCTAACAACAGTTAACATCACGTTAGTCAAAGCAAATCCCACGCATTGACCACAATCGCCGCATCGAAAACATGAAATTACGTTTTTCAAAGAGCCAAAACGGTTCGAAAATCTAAATAATAAACGCTGAACCGTTATGATAAAGTCATACATTCTGCTTTATGTTTAAGCGCGTTTATCTCGCTTGTTTGATTGCCAAACAGAGTTTTTCGGCTGCCTCACCTGGCTGCGGTGCAAGAGTTATGTCTCGTCCCACGATAAGGTAGCGTGCGCCAGCCTTAAGCGCTGTTTCCGCTGCTCCGCCTTGAACGCCTATTCCAGGCGAGTATATGGGTACTTTTTCTCTCAGTATTTCGTGGATTTCCCTTATTTTTTCGGGGTACGTGGCGCCTACCACTACGCCATCAGCATTCCATTTTAGGGCTTTTTTTGCGAAGGAAAGGTACTGCGCAGTTTTTGCGCCTGTTTCCTCGTCGTATATTTTCTGGCCGTAGCCTTCGCTTGCTCCTTTGTGACTCATGTAAGCGAGAAGTATTACGCCGCGCTGAAGCTTGCGTGCTATGTCGAAGATGGGTTTTAAGCCTTCTTCCCATCCGATGAATGGATTAGCTATCAACGCGTCAAAACCCGCAGCGTAATAGTACTCTGCTATAACTTGGTTGGTTGCGCCGATATCGTTTACTTTGCAATCCATTATTGCACAAAGTCCTTTCTCATGGATTCGCGTTACGAGTTGTTGCACGCCGTCAAAAGTGCCGAGAGGAAGAACTAAGTGATGGTTAATTTTCACGGCGCATACGTACGAGTGAACTGCCTCTAGAACATCTTGGGCTTTGGCGAGTAGTTTTTCGCGATTCTCTGGGCTGTGAAAAGGAAAATCAAGCGCTAAAACAATGCTGGATTCTTTTTTCTTTGCAGTCTCTTCCATTTTTGCCCTAAACGACAATGTCCAACCC
>CAZXCX010000007.1:0-13417 GCA_964639375.1 uncultured Candidatus Bathyarchaeia archaeon | reverse complement strand
AGGCTCTCTGGGCTGGTTAAAGTGTACGTTAAAATTTCCTGATAGCCCAATCCAACCATAAACTCGCGTGCAACATCAATTATGCGCTGTTCGGGTCTCACACATCCAGTTGTGGGCAGTTCACGCCAAAGCGGTTCAATATTATTGTAGCCATAGGCAATGGCGATGTCCTCCACCAAGTCAACTTGGTGCATTACGTCGACGCGGTAGCACGGAACCAGCACCGCCACGCTGTCTTCGCTGACCTTTTCGACTCCGAGACCCGCTGTTAAAAGCAAGTCTGCAATGCGCTCGGCTGCAAGTTGCAGACCCAAAACCTTGTTCGCGTAGCCTACGCTTAAGTCCATCCGTGTATTGCTGAAGTCAGGAGTCACAACCTTTTTCGAAGCATAAAATGGATCATGAGGGTAGCGCACTGTTGAAGCGTAGGCTTTGCCGCCGCGGTCAATCAACGCCAACGTCACGAGGTTCAGCGTGTTAAGCACGATTTGGTGAATGGTGCCCGTGACTTCCACAAGCACATTCTGCGTTTCTTCCGTAACCTTGCCCAGATCGTTTGAGTTTATGATGGGTGGAAACGACAGCACTTTCCGCTTCGAATCCAACAGAATTGGATAAAGGCTGTGCTTCTTAACGATGTGACCGTACTCGACTCCTTTCGGGTGTCGTTCCAGAATCTCCGCCAGATTCATTTTTTCCGTGAAGCCAAGCGGAACAAAGCTGATGGCAGATGGCTCCGTAACGGTGTATTTCAACGGTGGAGAAATCAAATTATAGTCATAAATTCCAATAGACGTTTTCTGTCTGCTTCGTCCGTAAGTCTGGTCCAGCTTGTCCTGCAAGTACATGAGTCCGCGAATAATTGTATCCGTTAGTTTGACGCCCTTGACGACGGAGCAGCAAATGTAAGGTCGTATATTCCAAAGCTGGGGATCAACATGAACGTCTACTATAGGCTCACCAACATCGTACTGCCTCAGTCCTTTCTCGAGGTTGAGGAAGCCACTTAACGCTCGGGCTAGACCCTCTGCACTCCACAGGTCAGGACGGTTCGTATCCTTGAGTTCAATACTTGCAACGCCTTCATGCTCATTGTAGAGCTTCACTTCACTCTTAACCAAAGACAAAACATCATCAAGCTTCTCCATGTCACCACGCAAGTCGACGCCAAGCAAACGCTCCAACTCGGCGCAATCCACATCGATCGTCGGCATGGCTATGTCACCTCTTTCCTCCTCAGCCAATCAAGACTCTGGCTGAAAATGCAGCGAATATCATCTACGCCTGCCCGCATCATGAATAGGCGGTCTATGCCTAAGCCCCAAGCGATAACAGGCACTTTCACGCCCAAGGGCAAAGTAACTTCAGGCCTAAAGATTCCTGAACCGCCGAACTCGGTCCAGCCGTAGCCCTCTTTGTAGGCGCTAAGCTCAACGCTTGGCTCAGTGAACGGAAAATAGTCTGGCTTGAAACGGACTTTGTCTGCCCCTGCGATTTCAATGGCGAATTTGCTTAGCACACCCAGCAAGTCCCGTAGCGTGAGCTTCTCGTCGACGACTATGCCCTCAACCTGATTGAACTCGCTGAGGTGTGTTTTATCCGTGACTTCTGGCCTGTAACAACGGGCGATGGAGAAGTACCTGCTCGGAACTTCCAAATTTGGGCTTAACAGCGTTCTTGCGCTTAGGCAGGTGCCGTGTCCCCTGAGGATTAAGCGCTTCGCTTCTTGAATTGAATACTTGTAACGCCATCCTGATGAGCCAGTACGCCATCCGTTCTCGTGAGTAGCCTTAACATTCGCCACCGCCGCTTCGTAGGCGCTTATATCGCCGAATTCGGGGTCTTTGACGAAGTAAATGCCGACTTCTTCTCTGGCTGGATGATCTTGAGGTGTGTATAGGGCATCAAAATTGAAGAATGACGTTTCAACGTTTGTGCCTGTCATCTCCTTGAAGCCCAAAGTGACCAGTTTGGCTTTGACTTCTTCGAGGAAACTCAGGTAGGGATGTTTCTTGCCAGGCCAAGTTTTAGCCACAGGCGCCTCAATATTGTACTTTTGAAGTTTTGCGGTTCGCCATTTGCCAGTGATTATGAGTTCTGGCGTGAGCTGCGTCACTTCCTCAGCAGCTTTAGTTCCTTCCTGCGCAGCGCGCTTGCCCATGGCGGTGATTTCCAGAATCCTGCGGGTTTTGTCTTCTAAAATTAAAAGTTGACGTTTCTTCAGGGTTTGAACCGCATCTTGCAACTCTTGGCTTAACTCGCTGAGTGTCGCGTGCTCTTTGCACCCGCGCAAATAGCGAAGCAGTTTTTCGTCGCTTTTCTCTTTAGGCGCTAACAGTGCATGCAGAGTGTTTGTTTTTGAGTCGTAGGTAGCCCATTTTTTGCGCAGGACCCAGCCTAAGGATATCTGCACAAACTGCTCTTCCAAATCTGCCTTTTCAGCGGCCTTGCCTAATGGGACTTTTCCGCCGAGCGTGATTACCGCATTGAGTAAGCGTCTTTCTGGCAAGCCGTTTTCGGCGTGGAATTTTCCTTCAGCGTTAAGCTTGATTATAATTTCTAGTTTTGCGTTTATTTTGACGAGGTTTTTCTCTTGCAAGGTCAAAGCTGCACGCATGACCGCAGCGTCAGATAATTTGGCTTCGCTGATTAAATGTTCCACTGAAGCGTTGCCGCTGAACTTCTGTAAAACGGAGAGTATTTTTCGTTCGTTAGCTCTGAGGTCTGCCATGCTCTTGTGCCTTCGTTAATGCGATACACAGTTTTGCTATTGTAGTTCTAACGTCGCTAATAAAAGCATGTTGATAGTCCGTTACGTCTGTCAAAAGGCAACGCCACTGCTGAAGCAGCAACACAAAGCTCACTTCACACTTAAGCCTTTATACAATGGGTAGGCAATTTGAGAGGCTATTCGTCTTCCCACTTTGTAATCAGCGACCCCACTATGATGGAGATGACACCCATTACGCTGATGAGCACCGTGTTTAAGACGGCGGTGTCAGCTTGACCGAAAATCATCGCCGTAATATCGATCAATACATTCAGACTATTACATTATGCCCAAAGAAGACTAATAATTAGTGGTTTACAAGCAGTCTTCACGTGCTACACTCCCCGAAAGCTGCAAAAAAAGATATATGACCTAAGAGATTCTCTCTTGTCAAAAAGGTTTGGTGATTCAGACGGTTTCGTCCAACGCTGGAGAAAACGAGATGGTTGTCACGCCTTGGGAAGTAAAGGGCAGAGTAGACTACGAGCGCTTAATACGCGAGTTCGGCACCCAGCCTCTGACAGAAGGGCTACTCAAAAAGATAGCCGAACACACGGGCAAACTGCATCTTCAGCTTCAAAGGCATATCTTCTTCTCCCACCGCGACTTAGACACGGTGCTGGAGCTTTACGAAAAAGGAATAAAGTTTGTCCTGTACACGGGCAGAGGCCCCTCAGGGCCAGTGCATCTGGGTCATCTTGTGCCATGGATTTTCACGCTGCACCTGCAAGAAAAATTTGGCACACGTCTCTATTTCCAGATGACCGATGACGAAAAATTCCTAGTGGACGATGAAGCTAATCTTCAGCAAACACAAAAGTACTCTTACGAAAACGCTCTAGACCTAATCGCCTTAGGATTTAAACCTGAAAACACGTTCATAATCTACGACGTGCAAGACATTGACTTGCTTTATGAAACAACACTTGAAGTCGCAAAGCGCATAACTTACTCAACCGCGAAAGCAACTTTCGGGTTCGAAGACAACACAAACATAGGCTGGATATTCTGGCCTGCAATACAAGCGGTGCCGTGCTTCATACACAAGAAATTAACAGGCGAAAACGTACCCGCTTTGATACCTGCAGCCATAGACCAAGACCCGTACTGGCGAGTCACCCGAGATATAGCCCAGAAACTCGGCTATTACAAGCCAGCCCAAATCCACTGCCGCTTCCTCCCAGGCTTAGGACCCGGCGGAAAAATGAGTGCCTCCGAACCTGAAACCTCCATATTCACCATGGACCCGCCAGAACTGGTGAAACGCAAAATCTGGAACGCTTTCACAGGAGGCAAACCAACAGCTGCGGAACAGCGGAAAACAGGTGCCGACTCAACCGTCTGCTCGGTTTTCCAGTATTACGTTTACCTGTTTGAAGAAGAAGACAAAAAGCTCATGGAAAGAGAACGTAAATGCAAAACAGGCGAAATGCTGTGCGGTGAATGCAAAAAAGATTTGATATCGAGGCTCAACAAGTTCCTTGAAGAGCACCGCAAAAAACGAGAAAAAGCAAAAGACGTAATTGAAGAATACCACATAAAACGTTGAATCGCTTAAAAGAAGGTGACGCCGATGAACGGTTATGATCAAGAAGCTCTTGACAAATTTCGCTTGTCTGGAAAGATTCTCCGCGAAACCCGAGAAGAAATGAGGAATTTTGTTCGCGAGAACATGCCAATAATTCAAGTATGCGAAAAAGCCGAGGCGCTTATTCGAGAAAAAGGCGGCAAACCCGCTTTCCCCTGCAATGTTTCCATAAACGAGGTAGCCGCTCATTACACATCACCGCCAAACGACGAGCGAAGGATTCCAGAAAAAGCTCTGGTAAAAGTGGACATAGGCGTCCACGTGGACGGTTACGTGACGGACACTGCGTGCACGGTCTGCTTCAACCCAGAATATAAAAGCATGCAAAGTGCTGCGGAGCACGCATTGAAAGCAGCCATCGACAATATTCACTCAGGAATGCCCACTTCAAAGATTGGTGGAATAATAGAAAAATCCATAAAAAACCGCGGTTTCAAGCCCATCGCAAACTTAACGGGCCATTCTGTGGGAAGGTACCTTATCCATGCCGGAACCTCTATCCCCAATGTCGCGCAAATATCACTCGCAAAAGTCAAAGCTGGCGAAGTGTACGCCATAGAACCTTTCGTCACTCTTCCAGACGCTGTTGGCCGCGTTGAGGGCAGCTCAGAAATAACAATTTTCCGTTTGGTTAAAGCAAAGTCGGTGAAGAACCCATATGCAAAGCAGGTTCTGAAATACATTGAAGAGAATTTTAGAACTTTGCCCTTCGCTGAACGCTGGTTAAAAAGCGTGGTACCCGCGGACCAGCACCGTGAAGCCTTCAAAGAATTACTCAGGTCCAAAGCACTTACTGGCTATCCCGTGTTCGTTGAAGTAAGCAGAAAACCCGTTTCCCAAGCCGAACACACAATGCTCATAACAGAAAACGGTTGCGAAGTTTTAACTTAGAACGGGTAAGTTTTCTCTTTTTCTTTAACTTCCTTGTAGATGGCTGTTATCATCATTTTGTCTTCGCATTTTTGGCAAGCCTCAAGCTCCTTGAATATGAAGTCGCCGCGCTGAAAATCTCTGACACTCTTAAAGCCGCATTTTCTGCATTCCACCGTAGTCATGACTTTTGGAGCTTCAATTCTCATGCTCGCTACACGCTTTCGCGATTGGAGCAGCACGTACCCAGCTATAGCCATAGCGATGAAACCTATTATCAATAAGTATCCCGCTACAATCTCATTTCCTATGATAAAGGCGTTAACAGACAACATGAGCGCTACTATGGACAACGCTAAAACTATTAGCACAATCATCATCAGGTAAGTTGAGATTTTGGTGGTTGCAGGTGATGAATTTTCACTCATTTCCATTTTTCCTCCTACTGTCCAATGCCGATGGTATTGCCTACACCAGCGATTACGACTTTGTCGCCTTCTTTTGTTCTTTCCAAGAGAACGCTTTTTACGCGTTCGATTACCTTGTCAGCTGAATCTGAAATCTCCTTTCGCATTGGAGAAACCGCGTCGCCGATGTCTTCCTTGACTATCACGGCGTAAATTGGAATGTGATACTCCACAAGAGCCTCTTCAATCTTATATTGGTCAACACCTGGTCCACCGATTGCTGCGCCTATACCATCAGCGACTTCGCCGACCGTTTCACCTTCAAGCTTCAAGCCCGCATCAATCATTATTACCGAAGCGATTTTTCCCTCATTTTCGTCGATAACTGCTTTTACGGCGTCGCCTGGTTTGCCCACGTTTCCGCCGGGGCCTTCAGCCTTTATGACGAGCGCGGTGCGGCCTTCTATGGGCACTGTGGCTACGAGACAGTCTTTCGGCACTTTTCTAGTTTCGTAACCGTGCAGAAGTTTCGCAGCGACTAACGCACCAGCGCCATCGCCTATCGGTTGACCGTAAGCGAAAGCTTTCAGCGCGCTAGCGTATGCCTCAGCTTCTTTCATGACAAGTGGCAATATCATTTGTAGCTGCATTATGATGTAGAGGCTTAGCGTTTTCTTGCCTTGAATGTAATAGTGCCGCACAACTTTGTAAATGAAATTAAGCGCCATAGCCGCTTCCAGCGTATTCTCTAAATTGTTCACTTGAACTTCATCACTGGCAGGCGCCATGATTTTTACTTCATCCTTAAGACGAGTGTCTCTTACGTCAAGTATGTGATCAAGCTTGTAAACTATGCCTGCAGGGTCCATGCTCTGCGGCTGGATTGTGAAGTACTCTAAATAACGGTCAACTCTTGCAGTGGGGTCGGTTTGTGGCTTGCCGATTTCCTTTATGGTTTCTATGGCGATTTTTCGTCCTTCTTCCTTTATGTACTTTAGCTTGTAGAGGGACCCCTCAACTTCGCGGATCATAACGTACATTTGGATTCTTTGCCCATAAAATAGGAATACTATGAAAACTACGTAGAATAATATGCTTAGAATTTGCGAGATTGCATCGCTTCCTGGGACAAAGCTCAATTTTTCACCACTCCTCCAAAAACTATTAGCACTTAGTTATAAATCTTAGCCAATTCTCCCCTGACTTTCAGCGTTTAAGTGGGCTGCCAGCTTTCCCAAGTTCACGTGGCCGAAGACCACACTACAGTTGGGAACGGAACACGGTTTAACTTCTGAGTTCGGAATGGGATC
The DNA here is from genome assembly GCA_964639375.1 of uncultured Candidatus Bathyarchaeia archaeon. GTDB lineage: Archaea > Thermoproteota > Bathyarchaeia > Bathyarchaeales > Bathycorpusculaceae. The sequence goes on along the minus strand of CAZXCX010000007.1, from coordinate 6,472 downwards.
AGGTGGAACCCGCGCCCTATGGCCGGCAAACCCAGCAATACACCTTTACTTTCCTTCATTAACCTTTCGCTTTTTAGTTTGCGCATGTTATCGTTAACCTTCCGCGTAATGATTGCAGCTTTCGAACTCTTGACAGGAAAGCTTGTGTTTCAATAATTTTCAATGGCATCATAAGATTTAAAATAAAAAGAGGAGGAATGAAGATTATTGGCTTATTTTTGTTTGGCCATTGTGAGTACTGCTTTGACTGCGATTATGACAGCTGCGGGGGCGGCAAATGCTACGATGTAGCTTAGGATTCCTGTAGCCCAGAAAGCGAGTAGTCCGTGGATTTTGCCTAGGGGGTCCCACACGTTTGCGCTGGCAGCTACTACTAAAGCGATTGTAGCTATGAGAAATGGCGTTACTTCCGTCGTTGTTATGCTCGTTATTCCTATTATGACGCCCAAGATCAGCATGATCACTAAAACCCAGCCGTTTACGTCTGCCACACTAGGATCAGACCAGTATCCTGCGCTCCACGCCATGTAGCCAACCACTAGCCCCATTACAACCGCTATGATAACAAAGAGCAGATAGGCCCACCGTGATATTTCTTCCATTTTCATTTTAACCACAAAAGTTTAGTTATCATTTGAAACGCGTTATAAATTTTGCGTTTGATAGTCTTCAAGATATTTTTGAAGATGCTTTAAAGGCGCAACACTGGGAAAACGCGATTAAACGCTGAAAAGTAGAAGCCGGCTTTTTTCTGTAGAAGGCTCTACAAGAGTTCATTTTGTCGTTAAGGGCTAATGAATATATTTTTATTTTGGACAGCTAACTTTATCCAGTCAGCACAAATGGGGGGCCGTAGTCTAGGCAGGTATGACGACGGGCTCCAGAAAGCAAGCACAACGGGTTTGCGGACCACGCTCAGAGCGGGATGACGAAGTTCTGGAGCGGTTAGAGAAACCCGTAGGAACGGCCAAGCGCTGTTTCCGGGTAAAGGTCGTCGGTTCAAATCCGGCCGGCCCCACCAAAAGCCTCTTTGACCAAAATAATAACAAAGGCTTTCATTTTTCAGAACATTATGTTAAAAAGTGGGGAGTTTAGAAAGGTTATTCCATAAAGAGCAGTGCTTGCCGTAATTCCTTGCGCTGGTAAGCAGATTTAGGAAGAGGAGTTTTTCTGCCGGGAGTGGCTTTATTTGAGTTTGACTTCTTTTGAAGATTGCCATAGTCCATGAATGTTGCACAATGAAACTGCGATGAGGGTTCCAGGCTTGCTCGTCTTCATCCAAGTTGTTGCTGCGTGATGAGTGTATATGGAACTGGTGTTTGGACCTTGCACTGAAGCGCCATGCGCATTAAACTCGTAGCGGCCTATTTGATAGGGGAATTTTTCTCCTTCAGGATAGAAAAACAGCGATATCCAGCTGATGTGGTGCTCAGTGGTGTTCGGGTGAGCAATCCCTTTGCCTATGCCAACCTTGACTTCAAAAAGTTCATCAGCCTTGACCGCGTCTGCACACTCGATTACTGGCACGTGTTTCTCTTGCTTCCAATCTGCTTCTTGAACTAGTTCTCCTATTTTCTTCAAAAACTTTCATCTCCTAGGTATTAAATTGAGAATGGAAATTTATGGGTTTCGACTTTAGAGTTCACCACTCAAAAAGGGTTCAAGTCCCGAACGTGAAGAGTTCACTACGCCACGAGTTGGGTTTGAACTCAAGACAAATGGCGATGTCTCTCGCGATTCCACTTTTCTCTCTTTTTTGAAGTAAGTGGCTGAATTTTTGGTAGTTTTTCGTTTCAAAGCCGACTAAAGAAATAGTGCGCGCTCACGGAAAAAGGGGAATGCGCTGGAGACCGCTACACACTGGCAACATAAGGCGTTTATGAAGGGTATTTAAGCATCCACTACACTATAAGAAGTGGTTTTTAATGCCGAAGACTAAAGCCATAATAAACATTCAAAATGTTGTTGCTTCTGGAACTCTGAACCAGAAAGTTGATTTAAACGCTGTTGTGAAGAGTTTTCCAGGCGTAGAATATCGTCCGGAACAGTTTCCGGGGTTAGTATTCAGGCTTAAGAGACCGAAGACGGCTACGTTGATTTTTAGCTCTGGTAAAATGGTTTGTACTGGAGCAAAATCGGGAAAGGAATCCCGCACGGCAATTTTGAAAGTTGTTAAAGAACTAAAAAAGGTTGGAATAATCATCCTCAGCAAGCCGGACTTTAAGGTTGTGAACATTGTTGCTTCCGCAAGTCTAGGCGGAAAGGTAGATTTGGAGAAGACAGTTGTTACGCTTAGAAAAACGATGTATGAGCCGGAGCAGTTTCCAGGCTTGATTTACAGGATGGACGAGCCTAAGGTGGTCATACTGATATTCGCAAGCGGGAACCTTGTTGTGACAGGAGCGAAGGTAGAACAGGACGTTTATGACGCAGTGCATAAGCTTCACGGAAGCTTGGAGGAACAAAACCTCATATTCTACGAATAAAACTTCATACGTTAATAGCCTTCGTTTGTATATTCCTCATCGTAGTGAAGTAGAACGCGCTTGTATCCGAAAACAATGGAAAGTGTTTTATCCATCATCATCAGAAACCATGGGTATCAAGATATATTGGAGGAAAATAAATGGGAAAATGTAAAAAATGTGGAACAGTTGTTTCATCGCCTAGGAAGAAGTGGACAATGGCCGGACGCCTATCCAAAGCTGGAAAAAGAACTCAGTTAGAAATCGGCCTTTTCGACTGTCCAAAGTGCAAGAAGCCCTTCCGAGAAGTACTAAGCAAGAAGATTATTTAGGCACATCGAACACGGCAAGAAAACGGGAAAAGAAGTTGCAAGTAAAGCCGATGTGGGTGGAGAAGGCAATAGGGCATCAAGTTTGAACGCCCTTCATTCCCCCCATTTTTCAATCTCTTCTAATCTTTTCAAAAATTCATCTATTTCTAAAACACTTCTTTCAATTTATAGAATAAAAGAAAATTGGAAGGTTGAATGTACTTCGCAATGACATAACGTGATAGGGCCACATTGCGGCTCTCAAAAAGGTGTTTGGGCCTGTTAGGGTTCTTAAAACCTGAAGTATCAGGAGAAAACAAAAATTGTCAAAAAATGTTCTTATTTTTCAGAACATTTAGAGACCCAAAACACCCGGTGCCTTAATGTTCACTTAGTGCGTGTGGGTCGTAAGGTTTTCCTATTCTTGTGTAAGCGTTATTTCCATTGTTGAGACATTTCGTGCTCTGTTTTCGCCTTCTCTCGGTGGCAGCTCCTCTGTACCTATCGCGATTTTGCTTATTTTAAGGTCTTTTAGGAAGCGTCTTCTGGTTATTTCAGCTGCGTCAACAGCCGTGGTTATTGCTCTTCCTCTGGCCTTCAAGGTTACCTCTTTAGCATTACTCGCCGATAGACCTGTAATAATCGCTAGAACATAGTCCATTGGCGTTTTACTTCCAATGAAAACAATTCCCGATTTTTCCGACATTTTTCCATCACTCCTTCATTATTGATTGTAACGTGTAACGTTGCCGTGTTTTTCTCATCCTTCAACATTAGGACGCTACTGTCCTATGATTACGCAAACTTCCTTATAAAGCAATTAAACGACAGAGTAGCCTGAAGATGTTTTAGTGTGGCTCCCTTATATACGCTAACAAGGACCCTAGCAGTGGTACTTGCCTGTCTACGAATTGTTTTTCAACGTTTAAATTTTAGTCCCACACACAGTTCCTAAAAATTAGGAATTTGAATCCGTGGGAATCATTCTTGACTTACAGCCTTTTTCCGTATGCATTCTTGGCAGATTTTTTGCTTAAATCTTCTTCTTTTAGGCTCAAAGAAATTTCCGCAAACACGGCATTTAAATTGAACAGTCGGTTTGGGTTCGAGCAGTTTTAAGCGTTTTTCAATCTCTGCTTTAACTTCTGAATCGCCTTCCGTTTTCAAGGCGTCAGTTAAAAGTCGTTTAGCCAATTTTAAACCGTTATTTCCAAAGGCTCTGGCAAAGATACTTGACGGATTGCCTTTTCCACTCATTTGTTGCGGCAACATGCAAACAAAATTTGACGGATAATTTTTTGACTTATCTAAGTCAACAACGGCGAACCGAATATGGTAACTGTGAGAGTGGTCTCTCATGTCGTCTCTTTTGGATACGTATAACCGTAGATTCATGGCAATCACAGCTTAGAGGAAAATGTGTGATGCGGATTCTTGCTACTCTTTGGTGGAGTTCCACATCTTTCTCTCTCACTAAGGATTAGCGACTTAAAATGTTTTAGCTTTATTTGGTTAAATTTTAATCTGCTTTTTTGAAGTTAGCCTTTTACTCGGTTCCTTTTTGTCTTTTGAGGTAGGCAACCGTGAACCTTCTGCCGTCTTGGAGACTGATGTCTTGGACGCTGACAAGTTCCCAGCCTTCTTTGCCTAGGATGTCCAGGTAATTTTGAACATCCTCCATTACTGGCTTATTGCTTCCTTCAAAGTGGTCTGAGTGAATTCGCGTCTTTATCGGGACTACTTTGTATTCCCATTTCGTCAATTCTAACATCACCTTTTGGGCGCGTTATGTTAGCAGTTCGCCGGCGTCTTCGTTTTCATAGATGAATTCTTTTAGTTGGACTTTTCCGTCTTTGACGACTGCCTTATAGTCTGCTTCACAGATAGGGCAAGTGACTATCTCGCCATCTTTAAGCGCGCCGATTTTAAATGTGTTTCCGCATTCTAAGCATTTGAGAATCATAATTTTCGCCGCTAATGTAGCCTATATATAATGTGGGTCTAACTTATACTATTGCCTAATGGTTAGCAAGCGCAATAATAAGATAGGCAATTACGAGGAACTAAGAGAGATGGTGCACAAAAAGAAAATGACACATAAGCATAAAAAGCTCTATAGAAATACACATGGGCGTTATTATAGGCTAAGAACCAAGAAACGCGCGCATTAGAATGTTTCTCAGCGTACAGTATTGTAAGTAACTATCAAGGGTTAGCGCATGCTACATTTGAAGAAGGGCGGATGATAGTATTGAAAAGTGGTTCAGCAACAAATAGGCTGCAAAAAACTAAGAGGTTGGGACGGCATATTCTCATCTACAGAATTTAGCGATAGGGTAGCCTTAGAGGACCAAGAGGCTAAAGAGAGATAAAATGGTTTAGTCGTTGCACATCGTTTAGTTGACTATTTCTTTTTAGTGTGTTTTGTAGGAAGCGAAACCTGCTTTCTCTGTTTCCTTTTCATTTCCTTCTCTCTTTGAAGTTGTTTATGTTTTTCCAGCCCCGCCGCTTTCTTTTTCTTGCTCTTAGGCACTTTTTAATCACCAACTGGTTTTATGGCATTATTGCCACTTTATAAAAACATTGCTATCTTTTCGACTGTTCCAAAGCGTGGTGGGGCTGGAGAGATTTGAACTCCCGTCTATAGCGCCCGAGGCTACAAGCCTAGACCAAACTAGCCGACAGCCCCTTTCACTGCATTTGTGGCTGTACTCTATTGAGAGGTCATAGAATAGTTTTCCTTAACCTTTAAACTTTTAGCGGTAAAGGTGTGGGTTTGAAGGTTGAGTATGGCAGAGAGTTTGAAGAAAGCTAAGGACATGTTTTTTCAAGAGCATCTGCGGCAAGGAACAGGGAGATTATTTCGATGTATGTGGATGGTATTGGATATAATGTGATAGCTAAGAAGCTTGGACGTTCACCGCGCATAATGATGTGGTGAAGCGCTCTGGATTCTGTGCTTTCTGCAGAAGGGCTGAAGGAGAATATCAGAATGAAGTTGTATATAGACGGAAAGAGGCAGATTGAGAGAAAAGGGTTTTGGATTCCATTTCCTGCACCAATTCTTTGCATAAATAATTAATAATTTGTCCGATTACAATTTCTGCGCGCGCTAACGGCAGAATATTTTTTATTGTGCATGTGCACATTAAGTTCTAAATTAAAGCTGTTTAAGGGAAGGATAAAACATGGAACATGAAATTATCCGTAAGGAAGACCTTAACCCAAAGGACTACCTGATTGAAGTAAAAGCACCTATGGTAGCCAAGAAAATACAGCCGGGACAATTTGTAGTTCTTATGACCCATCCAAAAGGAGAAAGGATACCGATGTCTGTACAAAAGGCCGAGAATGGCAACGTCACCATGTTCATAAGGAAACTGGGAAAAACCAGTGTTGAACTTTACACCTACAAAGTAGGAGATCACTTAGAGAATGTGATTGGCCCTATGGGAAATCCAGTCGAGATAAAAAAGTATGGCAACGTTGCAATCTGTTCGGACCTAGTTTGTGGCCACGCAGAGAATTATGCCTTATGTAAGGCGCTAAGGCAAGTAGATGGAAATCATGTGATTTCGATGCAGACTTTCCCATCGAAAGATATGATGTACCTAGAAGAAGAACTGAGAGGAGTAAGCGATGAATACTACATAACGCTTGAAGATGGCTCCTACGGGATAAAAGGCCATTACCGGG
>CAZXCX010000006.1:0-15094 GCA_964639375.1 uncultured Candidatus Bathyarchaeia archaeon | reverse complement strand
CCGTTTTCGGCTGGGATGCCACAGTTGAGGCTGTTGAAGACTGGATGTACGAAGATTTAGCTGGGAAATATGTCCTAGACACGGAGATGCAAGAGTGGTTGAAAGAGGTAAACCCTTACGCTCTCCAGAATATGGTTGAGAGGCTTCTGGAGGCTATTGAACGGAATATGTGGCAGGCAACAGAAGAAATGAAGAAAGAACTGCAGAAGATTTACTTGGACATTGAAGGGCTGCTGGAAGGTGCAGAGGAAGGTAAGTGAAGCAGGGAGAACTATTGATGTGAAAGAAAGAAAAATAGAGTTAGAACTAGAAGGAATTGAAGTAAAGATAGTTTATCATGCGTATAAAGGTGTAGAGTTAAACACTCTGCTTGTTTCTTTTGGAGAAAAACGTCGGGTTCTATCCACTTTGGATGGATACAAAGAGGTAAAGTTTGTAGCCAACACCTATACTCCTCTTTCCTTGTCAGAGCATACGATGAAGAACTATTGGGAGTTTCAAAAGAAGTTTCCTTTAGCTCTAGGAATCCGTCCAGAAGAAATAACCTTTTTGAGCACGGGCGTCGACATGGATAATTTAGCTGTGTGCGAGAAGTCTTATCAAGAGTTTAAAGTCTGCTGTCTAGCTACCGCAGGAGCGAAGGGCAACGCTCTAAGAACGGGCGTGGATGTAGCAAGTTATGTGGAGCAGGCTGGGAATTTTATAAGTACACTTGGAACTATTAACGTGATTCTTTTAACCAACGCTACTCTAAGTGATGGAGCTATGGCACGCGCTATTATTACCGCTACAGAAGCAAAAACTGCTGCCCTCCAAGATCTGGATGTTAGAAGCACCTCCACACCTCAAAACCAAGCGACTGGCACAGGAACTGATAATATAATTGTTGTTTCTGGAAAAGGGCTAGGTAAGGCACTACGATTAGCCAGCGGTCACACCAAGATCGGTGAATTGATTGGTTCCTCGACCAAGACAGCAGTAGCTGAGGCACTAAAGAAACAGGACGGCTGATTCAGAAATGGGCTGGTTGAGGTAGCAGAACGAGACAGGAAGCCTTTAAATAAGCCTAGAGGGCAAGGAAATTCTTAATTTATTCACTCTATAAATGAAGAGTAGCCGACGAAATATAGAAGGGGAGCCAAAAAGAGGAGTTGTGAATTGGAAGAGGTTATAGTAACCGAAAAATTGACCAAAAGATATGGCGATGTCAGAGCAGTTGAAGACTTGAATCTAAAGGTACATTCAGGGGAGATATTCGGCTTCTTAGGACCCAACGGAGCGGGCAAGACTACCACTATTCGCGTCTTGACCACCTTGACCAAGCCAACTTCAGGCTGCGCATGTGTAAGCAGCTTTGATGTAGTGAAGGAACCTGATAAAGTGAAGAAAGTGATTGGAGTAGTGCAGCAGCATCTGAGTTTGGACCGTGATCTTACTGTAAGAGAAAACATGGAGTTTCGTGCTCGTCTACATCATCTTGAATCATCTGAACGCAGGCGGCGCATCGACGAGTTACTTGATTATGTGGGGCTTACTGAGCAAGCTAACCGAATAGTTGAGGATCTTTCAGGAGGGATGAAAAAACGGGCGATGATTGTCAGTTCTCTAATGCATCGACCTAAGGTGCTCTTTCTTGATGAGCCAACGGTAGGATTGGACGCTCAGACACGGCGTCGTTTGTGGGAGTTAATACGCCGTCTGCACCTTGATGGCACTACCATCTTCCTCACTACTCATTACATCGAGGAGGCAGAGGCTCTTTGTCAGCGTGTAGGAATAATTCATCAAGGACACCTAATTGATCTTGGTAAGCCCCTAGAGTTATGTCAACGATTAGGTTTGGTCGCTGTGGAAACGCTTGTGAACAATAAAGAAACTTGCTACCAATATTTTGCTGATAGAGCGGCGGCGACAAGCTATGTTCAGAACTTACCTCCCGATGCTAAAACAATTATTATACGGGACTCAAACCTAGAAGATGTCTTTGTAGAGTTAACTGGACGAAAGGTGGGTGATGATTAAATGATAACTGTGTTTAGGGATATATACTCAGTTTTGTGGGTGGATCTAAGATTTCTGAGGCGCCATTGGCTTCGAACACTTGCCACTAGTATTGTCAATCCTATTCTCTATCTTGTAGCTTTTGGCTATGGTCTGGGGAGCGGAATCAGCTTTGAGGGTTACAGCTACCTTGAATTTGTCATGCCGGGCATAATCGCCCTTACAGCAATGTCAAGCAGCTATGGTGGTGCTGGACTGAAACTCCATGTGGATCGTCTTTTCTATAAGTGCTTCGACGAATACTTAATGTCGCCTATCAGCCTCTTTTCATTAGCCATCGGTAAAACCTTGATAGGTGTAGTGCGTGGTTTAATCGCTTCTATCACGTTGTTGATAGTGGGTGTTATCATTTCGCCTACACTGATAATCAGCCCACTCTTTGTATTAGTCTTGGTTATCTCCTGCTTTGTCTTTTCCTTCCTTGGAGTGCTTATTGGACTGGTGGCGAAATCGCACCAAGATATGGGTACCTTCAGCACCTTAGTAATTTTGCCGATGACCTTTCTTAGCGGTACTTTCTTTTCACTAAGCCAGCTGCCTGAGGCAGTGAAAGTTGTCTTGTACTTTCTGCCTCTTACTCACTCGAGTCAGTGCCTGCGAGCAGCGGCTTTAAGTCAACCATTTCCATGGCTGTCCTTGCTGGCTCTTCTGGGCTTTGGTTTGGTCTTCTTCGCAGGATGCATGATAGCTCTAAAGAGAGCTAGTGTATGAGAAACTTTTGGCTACAGGCGCATTGGTCGGGCGGGCAGGATTTGAACCTGCGACGGTCCGGTTTCTGCATGTTGCCTGTGCAGGCTGGGCGATGCCCACCATGGGTGGACTTCTACAGCGTCTCCGCCAGCTAAGCTTGCTAGCCGACTCGGAAGCTCTGCCAGGCTGAGCTACCGCCCGACAAAAACCATTAGGATAGAACAAAAGGATTTATGTGTTTTGGCATCTCCACCACAATCTCGCCCCTCTGACGATTTCTTTCTGCTTAACAAGAGAGTGTCTAGATAACTTTTTATCTTTGAAAAATACTTAACGCGTTTTTAGGTAATCCCGTTAAGAAGGAGTGTTGGTTGTTGAAAACTATCGGTGTGGTAACCCCAGGCGGAGACGCGCCGGGAATGAACGCTGCCATCAGAGCCGTTACACGAATTGCCCATTCAAAGAACCTTCAAGTCTTAGGTTTTGAAAGAGGCTGGGATGGTCTGCTAACGAACACGTATAAACGATTGACTCCGCGCACCGTGGGCGGCATAATTCAGTTGGGCGGCACGATGCTTCACACTTTAAGGTGTCCTGAATTCGAGAAGGCAGAAGGCGTTGACCTGGCTGCTGAAACCCTAGATCTAAACGAAGTGAACGGTTTGGTAGTTATAGGTGGTGACGGCTCATTCAAAGGTGCCCTAGACTTGAGCAGAGAAAGCGACACTTTAATGGTGGGCATTCCAGCTACAATAGACAATGATGTTTTTGGAACAGAGGAAACGATTGGCTTTGATACTGCTGTGAACACAGCTGTTGAGGCAATCGACAAGATCCGAGACACAGCACTTTCCCACGAACGAATCTTCATAGTAGAAGTCATGGGTCGAAAAAGAGGTTTCCTAGCGTTAGAAGTGGGAATAACAGTCGGCGCTGAAGTAATCCTTATCCCTGAACACGAATGCAAGGCGACGCAGATTGTCGACGTGATAAGAGAAAACACCCGTAAAGGAAAAAGAGCAGGGATAATAGTTGCTGCTGAAGGCATCGGCGACACCAGCAAACTTGCCAAGGCAATCGCAAAGAAAACAGGTTCCGAAGTTAGATTATCAATTCTGGGATACGCTCAACGAGGCGGAAGTCCCACAGCGCGCAGTCGGCTCTTAGCTAGCCTTTTTGCTGAAAAAGCCGTTGACCTATTAACTCAAGAGCAAGGAAACAGAGCGGTCGGACTGCAGAATGGCGCAATCACAAGTATAGACCTTAAGAAGTCGTGTGAAACGCAGAAACCATTAGATTTGCGCTTACTGGAACTGGCTGAAATGTTAGCGATATAATCGGCAACTCGACCGTTTTTCAGCTTTTAAAAATCCTTTTTCGCTCTTTGTCAGAGGATAGATTCGTAGATTTTGAGTGTTTCTTCAGCAACTTTTCTCCATGTGAAGTATTCTATTACTCTTTTGCGTCCGTTCTCGCCCCAATTTCTCGCCTTTTCAGGGTTTTTAAGCGTTTCTTTTATTCCCCAAGCTATATCCGCAGGGTCTTCACTATTAACGTGCACACCGTTCTGGTCTACACCAGAGCTTATCACCTGCTCCTTGAAACCTACCACGCCTCGCGCGCCCACAACCACTGGTTTTTCCATAGCCATAGCCTCTAAACTGACTATGCCGAAGGGTTCGTAGGTAGACGGAAAAATACATACGTCTGAAGCAGCGTAATGCAGGATTCTCTCGTCCTCAGGGACAAAATCAAAACGGTAAACAACTTTGTCTTTTATACCCAGTCTTTCAGCCGTTTCCACAATGTCCGCTTGTTCTTCTCCTTTACCTAAAATTACAAGTTTAGTGTTGGGGTATTCCCTTAAAACACTGGGCATTGCTTGCAAAAGGTTTCTGACGCCTTTTACCCAAGTGAGTCTTCCCACAAAAAGGAGCATGTTCCAATCTTTAGGAACTTTGTATATTTCTCGGATTTTATCCACATCTTTCTCATGGTACTTGCGCGGGTCGTAACGTTCAGGGTCCACTCCATTCCAAACTACGCTGATTTTTGATTGAGGCCATCCATGCCTTATCAAATCCTGTTGCATGGCATAACTGACAGTTATTATTCTGTCTGCTTTCTGAGCCATAGCCCATTCCAGATGCGACACCACCTCAGACCCTTGACCGCCACTTCTTCCCCATTCTGTACTGTGAGTATGAAAGACCACAGGCATTTTCGATTGATTCTTAATTACCAGACCCGAAATGCTACTCAACCAATCGTGAACGCACACCACATCAAAATTGTAGCTTTCTTTCTCTATTAGTTGATGGATGAATTTCGTTGCGCTGAGAATGTTGTAAATGAAAATGTCGTTAAAGAGCCTTATGTTAGTGCCCCACTTCTTCAAGTCGTCAACTACAAACATTGGGAAAACATTGCTGGCGTCAGCTATTAGGGGCCTGTGAACCTCGACGCCTTTCAGAATTTCCCTAGTTTTTAGGTTGCCAGAATTAAGAGTGAAAACCGAGACGTCGTGTCCTATGTCAACGAATTCATGCGTTATGTACGCTGCATAAGTGCCCAAACCGCCGACGAGTTCAGGTGGGTATTCCCAAACGAAAAAACCAATTCTCAAAACTTTCACCTGAAAGGTATGCGGCTTTAACTATTTCTAAGATTGTATTTATGTCTTCTCTCAAAGATTAATAGATAAACAGGCAAATGCCTTTATATTGGGTGCTGATAAGCACATCAGCTTGTAAGGGTCTGCTACAGTTGATTACACTGCCTTCTACTGGGAAAAACCATGCATGGAGTATCCAAGGGCACAAAATGAACTAGTCCTCATCAGATTGATATTTCTTCTAATAATCCCGCTTCTGGATACGGGAAAACATGCACTTTTTCTGGTGCGAAGCTCAGAGTAACATTGGTCCCAACATCAAACCATTCTTCTGTTAACGAAGGCTTTATAACCACAACGGAATCTTGGCTTTCGAGTCGAATCACGTATCTTACAAATGTCCCTTCGAAAGTGATTTTCTTCACCTCACCTCTAAGGACGTTTCCGCTTTTGCCCATTACTCGCGCAACAACAAAAATCTCAGGCCTTATAACCAAAACAGCCCTTTCGCCTTTCCCCACACCTTTGCCAGTTGCTTGGACTTTAACTCCACCGCGGAGTTCTATCTCTAAATCGTTGCCACTTGCCTCCGAAACTATGCCTTCCAGAAAGTTGGATTCTCCAATAAAATACGCGACGAACAGACTGCTTGGGTTCATGTAAAGCTCCTGCGGCGTTCCCACCTGAACAACCCTTCCTTTCTTCATCACCGCAATTCTATCCGAAATTGACATTGCTTCAGCCTGATCGTGAGTAACGTGAATAGCAGTCAAGTTCAAGTCCTTAGCCATTCTTCTCATTTCATATCTAATCTCGTTTCTCACCTTGGCATCCAACTGCCCAAGCGGTTCGTCCAAAAGTAAAGTCTTAGCTCCGGCTGCCAGCGCGCGCGCGACCGCTATTCGTTGCATCATCCCGCCGCTTAACTCGTTTGGATAAGCGTGCAAGCGTTCATGAAGCTTAACCAACTCAAGTACTTCATGGCCTATAGTTCCAGCTGCTTTCAGGTCAAAGTTCTTCACTCTGGGACCGTAGTTCACGTTTTCCCAAGCAGTCATGTGTGGAAATAAAGCAAAGGTTTGAAAAACAAACCCGATTTCCCTGTCTTCGGGTGGGACATCGTCCACGCGCCTACCTCCGATGTAAATCTCGCCATTATCTGGTTCAATTAGCCCAGCGATCAGTCTTAGCAAGGTGGTTTTTCCGCAACCGCTGGGACCTAACAAAGCAAAATATTCTTTGTCACGTACAGTTAGGTTAACGTTGTCCAGAGCCACGATGTCTCCGAATTTCTTCGTCAGGTTAACAACGCGGACTTCAGGCATTTCTGGGTTCTCCTTTCAGGCGTATAGTATAATGATGTGAGTTATAAAGCGCCATGTCAATATCTCCCTTTTCCTCGGGTCACGAATCTCAGCAAGAGCAGAATTATGAATGAAAGCAAGACCAGCAAACCACAACCTAACCCGATTTCCAACGAGGTAGCAGGCACTACGCCCTTCACCCAGTTAACTATAACCACAGGTGCCGTTTGCAGGTTTGTCACCACAGCGACCGTTGCGCCTGTTTCACTTACACTTCGCGTGAAAACCATAATAGCACCTGAAAGAATCGAATACTTCGTCAACGGAAGCATTATCGTTCTGAACACGCCAAAAGGTTTGGCGCCAAGTGTCCTTGCAGCTTCCTCCATGTCCAGACTTATCCTTTCAAACGCTGCGGACATTGACCTCACAAAATACGGGTAAGTGATTGCCAAGTGAGCAAAAACCAACAGCAGAAATTCAGGTATAAAAGCGAAGCTTTGCCAGAAGAACTTGAGAGAAACACCTAAGGCGATGGACGGAACAATCAATGGAATGTTAACGAGAATATCCAGCACCGTTGAGGGCATTTTCCCAAATTTCTTTCTGGCAATCAGTATTGCCATCGGTAGGCCGACTATGAAGCCGATGACCGTAACGATGCCTCCTAGAAGGTACGAAAGAAGCAAGCTTTGCCAATAGTCTCCCCACACACCAGACCCTGAAACCGCAGCGGACAGAGTACCTGTAAACACGGCTTGAAAAGCGGGTAAAGCCACGAAAAGAGACGGAAGCAGAACTATTGCCACAAAAACTATTAATGTAACAGTGTTTCTTGATGTTGCAGCTTTTGAATAACTGAGTTTTCTTTCAATGCTAGGCCAAACCCGATTAAACGGCAATCGCAATCTTGAACCCAAAATACGAATTAAAGCGAAGATCGTGAGAGATGTTATTATTAGTATTAAGCTTGCGAATACGGTGGCACCTTCATACGCGACCTGAGAAACAAGGCCGCTGGAAAATTCATTTTTCATATTCTGAAGGAAAACTGGACCGTTCTCGAACGCCCCTGCAACAATAAATGTTGCCCCAGTTTCCGAAAGAGACCGCGCAAATGAAAGAATAAACGCCGCTATCAACGCAGGTTTAAGTATTGGAAAAGTGACTGTTCGAACTGCTATGAAGGGTGGTGCACCAAGAGTTCTGGATGCCTGCTCATACTCCATCTTGTAATCAAGCAATGCCCCAACTAAAACGCGAACCACAATAGGATAAGAGAATGCGAAATGAAGGAGCACAATAAGCAACCAACCTGTAGAAATTAGTGAACCGCCAAAAAGGGCAGATAAGCCCTCAGGTCCATTCCAGAAAAGCAACAGCGAATAGCCGAGCGCTGCGGTCGGCACAATAAACGGTATATCTGCGAAAGTGTCGAGAACGTTAAGCCACCTTGACTTTCCGCGTGTAATGAGCCAGGCCATCGGAACGCCCGCTAAAACATCTAACGCAGAAACAAGTAACGCAATTACGAAAGAATTCGTCACTGCGGTGAGCGCTCGATCCATAAGTGGCGGCTGATCGAAGACCTGTTGGATTGTGTTCCATTTTGTGAAAATTCCGATGATGGGAGGCAGCAAGATTAGTGCGAGGAAAACTATTACTGCGGCAAGGTACATGGTGTATTTTAACGCTTTTTTCGATGACAGCGCATTTAGAACATCAGAGATTTTGCGACGAAACAGTGAATCTCCTCCAATTCTGTCCTATCCTTTATGATTGACTCCATCTTTATTGTGGTATCAGGGTTTCCTCCCTTCCAGCCCCCTTGAACCACATAGCATTCTACTCAAACCTTTCAGACTCTATGTATAGCTCATAAATATTTTTCGTACCCTAATGTACTGGATAATCAAAGAAAAATGAAATAACTCCGCTGAAGCACTAATTTGTTTTCCGCGCTAACGCAAGGAAAAATAGAAAAGGGATTGATTGTTTTATTGGAAGTTGAGTTCGAAGCTTATTGGAACATTTTCTCCCCATGACTGTCTAAGTGGACAGATTTTTTGTGCCATTTGGTAGACTCTCTTGGCTTTTTCTCTTTCGCGTTCGTCATCTTTTTCCAACTTGACATTCATGGCGAAGTGTATGTTTGTAAAGATCAATTTTTCCAGTCCTTCTATGTTCATCTTGACAGCCGCTTTTGTCTCAAGATTTTTAAGTCCTAAGCTGGAGTTCTTTGCAATCAAAATAAACAGCGTGTTCATGCATGAAGCCAAAGAGGCTGCAAAAATCTCTTCGGGAACGCAGTAGCCTTCTTTTCCGCCGAATGCTGGGGGTGGACTAACAGTGACAATCTGCTTACCCTTAACTGTCAAATCAGATTCAGTTCCGCCTTTCCAACTAGCTACACCTTCAAAAACCATTTCAGGCATAAAATACCTCCATTGAATATGTAGATTGGCAACAAAAATTTAACATTTGTGGGAAGAAAAAACTGCAATACCATAAACTTTGAAGCTTGACTCGAATTTTTCCTTAAGCCCTTAGTGACAGGAGAGGCTATGCATTAAGTTCTCTCAATCAGTTCAATAAGCGTTCCATCAGGGTCTTCCACAAACGCTATCAATGGTCCTGCTGGACTAAGCTTGAAAGGCTCGTCAGTTATCGTAACTTTTTCATTTTGCATTGTCTCGATTGTCTGGTTCATGTCCGTCACTTCGAAGGCAAGATGATCGAACACGCGATCCTCGTAGTCAGCTTGAATAAATTTCTTCTGGTTGCGGTAGAAAGTCAATTCAAGCGTGGAACCTTTAGCCTGCGGGTCTCTGAGAAAAGCAATCTCGGCGTTGTTCTGCGGTATCTCTCGCCGACTCACAAGCTTGAGACCGAGAAGTCTGGTGTAAAAGTCGATTGATCGATCCATATTACTTGTACGAATGCTAGTGTGAACAAACATGTGCTTTCCTCACCTTTAGCATGCTTCTTAACGTGTTAGGAGTGCATGATTCATTATAAAGAAGTTGCGATAAGCCGAAAAAGAGAGAATTCAGTTACAATTTGAGACTTTTTCCACCATAATGCTGTCTGAATTCTTCATCTAATGCTTCATTGACAAGCGCGTCTGCCTTCTGAATTTGAACGTTGGTTCTGGGTACACTTATGAAACTGACTTTTTTGAAGCACCTGTTTAATTCTTGGACTTTCTTCCACAATTTCCTCAGCTCCGAGTTTTTCACGGTGTATTCTCCGGTGAGTTGTCTGGTTACTAGTTCGCTGTCGAGGTGACAGACAATTTCTTCAGCATTAATTGTTGCCGCAAATTGCAGTGCCGCTATTAACGCTTCGTATTCGGCTTGATTATTAGTACGCAAGCCTAGATAACGCGAATTCGTCGTTAAGACTTGACCGTTTTCCGATAGAACTATGAAAGCCGCGGCGGCTGGTCCAGGGTTGCCTCTGGCGCCGCCGTCAGAAAAAACCATTAATCGCTTGTGTATGTTTATTCCCTCGCTTTTGTGTGTCTTCAGCCTTCTATTAAAGAGTGGGGAGCTGACTATTTTCGGTTGTTCCATGCCTTTCTTAGCTTTGAGACAAAGTCTGCTTCGTCTTGCGCTAAGCGAGTTTTGATCTGTCTCCAAGCCGCTGGACAATTTTTGTATTTCACGCCTACAATGTCGTGAATTATCCTGTCGATTTCAGTTCTATTTTGAGGGGTAGCCTCTATACCTGCCTTCTTAAAAACTTCTTTAAGATGTCTGAAGTAGCACGTCACGATAGGATCCTCCTAATCTAAGTGTGCTGGTGACTTTGTAAATTTTATGCTGCAATTTGGCGTCACAAATGCAACAGGCGTTTCGATTAATATTCCGCCTCTGAATCGCGAATTCATAAAAATTATGGGCTTAAACGCCGCAAAGTAAAATTGCAATGGCAAATCTTAGACGTTCGTCCGTATATGCCCTTATTATTATAGCGTTGCTTGGCGTCCTCATGGGACTTGGTCAAGCAATGACAACTAGCCTTACTGTAAAAGGCGGGGAAGAAGTGACTTACCCAATAACTCTTGCTGTCGAAGATCGCGTTTTGATACAATTCACAGCTATTGGAGAACAAGTCAGTGTCTTGCAATTCTCTATAATCTTCCCAAACGCGAGTGAAATAGATTTTGGGGAAGTCGGCAAAGCCAGTTACAGTTTTATATGTGACGCTGAAGGCGAGTACGTGCTGCACTTCGTAAACAACGATCAAAACATAGAAAAGCGCGTATATTTAAACTATGAAATTGATCATTACGTTTTCGGAATTCCTCAAATGCTTTTCATGGCGCTGATAATTGTGTTGGCTTGTGTAGGCGGCGTATTCGCTTTCGTGATTCTGGGAAGAAAAACGTAGCCACGTTCAGGTGTACACAGAAATTTTAAATAAAGTGAACTCTCGTAGTATCGACCAGCTTATGTTAACGTGAACGCGGAGTGAACAAAAGTGCTTGTTACAAACAAAGATTTGATGGTTCCAGCGAGAAAAAACGGCTACGCCATCGGCGCTTTTAACGTTCAAAACCTTGAAAGCACATCAGCCATAGCTGAGGCTGCAACAGAAGAGAAATCGCCCGTGATAATGCAGATCACACCGAGCGTCATCAAATATGCAGGCTTAGCTTACATATCAAATTTGGTTAAAACTGCAGCGCAGCTGGCACCAGTGCCGATAGCCATGCATCTTGACCACGGAGACACCTTCGAAACAGCCGCGAAGTGCATTGATGCGGGTTTTACTTCGGTTATGATAGACGGTTCCTTCCTGAATTTTGAAGAAAACGTAGCCCTAACAAAGCGTGTGGTAAGCATTGCGCATCCAAAAGGCGTTTCCGTTGAGGCGGAACTTGGAAAACTTGCGGGTGTAGAAGAGCGAAGCGTGGAAGAGAAGGAAGCTATCTTAACTGACCCTGAAACAGCCGTGGAGTTCGTTGAGAAAACAGGTGTTGACACTTTAGCGGTGGCGATTGGCACGTCGCATGGAGCGTACAAGTTCAAGAGCGAAGCCAAGCTTGACTTGGAAAGGCTAAAGGTAATCAGCGAGAAAATAAGTATTCCACTTGTTTTGCACGGAGCCTCAAGCGTGCCACAATGGATTGTTGAAAAGGCTAACAAGTACGGTGCTGAGCTGAGCGGTGCAAAGGGCATACCAGAAGATCAGTATAGAAAAGCCATACCACTTGGCATCGCGAAAATCAACATTGACACAGACTTGCGCTTGGCGTTTACGGCAACGGTGCGTGAAGTTTTGACTAACTCGCCTAAAAATTTTGACCCTCGAAAGATTCTGGGTCCAGCGAAAGACGCCATGAAAGAAGTCGCTAAAGGCAAAATGCGTTTATTCGGAAGCTCAGGAAAAGCATAGGTGCTTGTTGCTATTTTTCTCAAAATATTATTTTTTTAGTAGTTCCATGAGTATCGGCATTAACTCAAAACCGCGGTCTAAAACGCCCAAACTCCCGTTTTCGCATTCCCGCTCAGAGAACTTGGCAATCTTTTCGTCCTTGATCTTTCCGCCTGATATGAGCACTGGAACTGGAGTGTCGCTGTGCACCTTCAAAGCGCAGGGCGTTGCATGGTCCGTGGTTATGCAGATTATTTGATCTTTTAGCGAGATTTCCTTCAGTAGCCTCCCGAAAAAGTGCTTATCGATAGCGGAGATTATTTCGGTTTTTCTGTAGCAGTTGCCATCATGGCCAGGCTCATCTGGACCTTTGAGGTGAATGTAAAAGCAATCATGATGCGGCAGTATGTCCAACAGTTTCGTAACTCTGATTTCACAGTCTTTTTCAAGGTCGCCTGAGGGTGGAGGGAGAAGAGTTGCCTGCATCCCAGTCAGCTGGGCTATTCCTCTTTCTGCATGCATGTCGGCAAGGGCTGCGAAGTTCACGTTATATCTCTTGTTGATGTTAAAGAATTTTGGCAACTCGTGTCCTGCGTCTCTTGTGAGCACTACGTTTGCCTTGAGTTTGCCTTCTGCAGCACGTTTCTTGTTTACCACATGGTTTTCCCAGAGCTCATGCGCTTTCTCGATAAACTCGTTCACTAGATCCGCAGAATTTCGAGCTTCTTCTGTGTCATCCAACGGCTCGCACTTTTTGAGAACCATCTCCACGTTGGGCGTAGCTACTCCTATGCCGTTCACTATGGAGTAAGCGGGGTCGCTGTTCGTTATCTTGCCGGAAAGACATTTTCCTTTGCTCTTAAAAACAAGAACCGCACGGTGACCCAGCGTGTTCCTGAATTCAAATGTTGCAGGGCACGATTCCAACTTTACGTTTTCGTTGACGGCTTCACTTAGTTCGGTAGCTTCTTCAGTGGTTAAGCTTCTTGCCACCCGCCTATCGATTATTCTTCTTCCCTGACCCAAAGTTGCGAAATTACACCTTAAAGCCAAATCGCCGTCCACTACGTTTAGGCCTGCGCCCACGGCTTCTATTATACCGCGTCCAGTGCTATACTTGAATGGGTCATAACCCAGAAGTGAAATGACAGCTACGTCGCTCTCAGGGGCAACGCCTTTTCTAACGGTATACATTAACCCAGTTTTCCCGTTTTTGGCGAGAAAGTCCATGTTAGGGGTTTCAGCCGCTTCCAGAGGGGTTTTATTCCCAAGCTCAGCAATTGGCAAATCGCCCATACCATCAATAGCAACATATATTAGCTTCAGCGCAGGAGATTTCCTCCCTTAAGCCAGAGAGCTTACTCTATTTTGAGGCTGTATTTCTTTTTTGCGTTCCTAAACTACGTTTTCACGGATAGAAGTGCTCTAATTTCCGTTTGCGCCGCTTGCGACGTTCCAGTGGTGTTCACGAGGTAAACTTCAGTCTGTTCGAAATACCTTCGAAGTCTTTTCTAAGCTCGATTTTTCTATTGGCTCTCACCAGTTGGTGAGGATTGCAGAAATCATGCGGCAACATGTACTGCAACGTGTGAATAGTCAAATTGTTGCTCAGCGGGGTTGCGCTTGTCGATTCTAAATAGCTCACGGTGAAGCTTGAGCCGTCGTCATTAAGAGGCGAAACCTTCACCAATTGAAGCTCTTGATCATGCATTACGAGTTGCGCATAGGAAAAATTGCTGATTGCTCCAGTGTTGCCTTCTATAGTTGCTGTACATTCGGTGAAGGTTACGTTTCCGAAATCTGCCAAAGTGCTGATGGTGCCGTTAACCTTTGGCCGCTCCACTACCCATTCAGCTGACAACCGCGAAGAATTATAAACAAAAGTCCTTTTGAAGCGCTCGCTCAGAGTGATGTCGGCAATTTCTATTGACCAAGTGTTCGTGTTTTCGTTTATGAGGCTTATTGAGGCTGTGACCGTGTCGCCTGCTCGAACGTGAATGTTTGATATGCGAACTAGATACTCAGGCAACAGTTCATACCAAGCGTAATAGGTAAACCTGCCGTTAATGTATTCCTGCTCGGTGCCTGTCTGAATTAAGGTGTCTTCTCCGTATCCACCCATTCCAATCCATACACCTGAAAACGTGTTATTTTCCGAAGGCTTGATCTCGGGCACTGTCCAAGAGGCGCTGACGCTGCTCACTACTGGCGAACGATTTTGAACGTCCGAAGCCACAATATAGCCTGACCACTGCGAAACTCTGAAGAACGCTGGATTATCTGTTTGGTTCGGGCTTGCCAGAAATAGGTTTATCGAATAATAAACCGCAACAGCGCCAACGATAAACGTCATTACAGCAATTGCCGAATAGAGTTTTGAAACGTTGATTTTGAGAAGTACAGTTTGCCACCTTTTCTATTGGAAAGAATTACTGAGCATATAAAGAATTTGCTGTTTTCCGAAACAGGCGAGCCAAAGCTCAAACAATGGCGTTGCCAATACAAACTACAGAGTTAAAGATGAAAAAGCGTGTTTATGCCAGCATTTTGCTCATAAGCTATCCCTGAATCCTGATACGACATCTTTGATCGATTGGATTAAGGGATGTTTGATTTCTTCAGGAGCCTTAAGCTTTTCTAGGCGATCTACCCTGAAGTATATTGGCGGATGAGGGTCTAAGCCTAACCATTCTTGAACGCGGAAAGATGGCGTCCGTTCGTATAAAAGCCGTTGAAAACCGATTTTTTCAAGAGCCCCAGCTAAGACCTCGGGCTTGCCCATCATAATGGCAGATACAAGGTCAGCTCTCGCTTCGAAGAATTTGGCGATGAAAAATATTACCACCATAACAGCCCAAAAGTACAAGAAGAACAGTAAAGAGGAGAAAAATGACGGGAACAATGGAAACAGCACGTAGAATCTGAAGAAAAACTCGGCAGAAGTCAACCCGTAAAGAATAAGGGGATCACGCCCTTTAAGATGACCAAACTCATGCCCCAAGACGCTAATAATTTCTTCCTCTTCAAGCTGAACAAGAAGACC
>CAZXCX010000005.1:0-15809 GCA_964639375.1 uncultured Candidatus Bathyarchaeia archaeon | reverse complement strand
CAGTAACTATGAGCGCAGCGACGCTGAAGAACCGTATGCAAATCGCGGAAAGAAGCGTTCTCGTTAACGTTGGATTTTATTCCGAATTTCCAACTGACTTGGGCGAGGTCACAGACATTGTCGCTCAGGGCGCAGTGGCCTTCAAACTCTTTATGGCTTGCCAAGTCGGCGGATTGAACATTGATGATGATAAAGCCTTGCAAGAAGCGTTTAGAAAAGTCGGCGAATTAGGTGTTCCAGTTGCAGTACATGCAGAAGACAAAGCGTTGTTGATGGCAAACGAAGAAAGGCTTAAGCGAGCCAACCGTCACGATGCGGCTGCCTTCCTTAGGGCACATTCAGAACGCGTTGAACTCAAAGCTATCGAACGCCTGCTGAAAATAAGCGCACAAGTCGATGTTCGTTTGCATTTCTGTCACGTGACGACTGAAGAGGGCTTAAACGCCGTGATTGAGGCCAAAAAATCTGGCAGGACAGTAACCTGTGAAGTGACTCCTCAGCATATTTTGTTGTCAAATGCTGATTTTGAGCGCTATGGCTTAATGTTAACAATGATGCCGCCGCTTCGCGGCAAAAGCCACATCGAGGCCCTTTGGAAAGGGGTATCTGACGGTTGGGTTGATGTCTTAGGTTCAGATCATGCCCCTCACGTTTTGAATGAGAAAACAGCTAGTAGCGTCTGGGAGGTTAAAGTGGGCGAACCCGGTCTGGAAACAACTCTGCCACTTGTTTTGACAATGGTTAGAAAGAACCGTTTATCATTATCTCGTGTTGTTCAACTACTCTCAGAAAAACCCGCGGAAATCTTCAACTTAAAAGACCGCGGTCGCTTGGAGCAAGGGAAAAAAGCGGATTTAGTAGTTGTAGACTTCAACCGGAAATTCAAGATTGACGCTTCGAAGTTCCATTCCAAAGCGAAGTACTCACCATTTGACGGTTGGGAAGTACAAGGTAGACCTGTGAAAACCTTTGTTAACGGATTATTAATTATGGATGAACAGGAAATTGTGGCGAAGCCAGGAAGTGGCGAAGTAATTCGGAGAGACCGCGCGTGAAGTTCATCGCGGATGGTATGCTTGGAAAACTGACCAGATGGCTCCGCATGCTAGGGCAAGATGTTCAATATTCAAACAAGCTGGACGATGCCGAACTGATTGTGATGGCCAAGAAAGAGCACCGCATTCTCCTCACAAGAGATGTGGAGCTTTACCAACGCGCCGTTGCCAGAGGCATTGACGCTTTCTACATTGAGGGCCAAACAGAAGCTGCGAAGCTAGCAGAACTTGCTAAGCGATTTGACGTTCCCTTGGAGATAGACCTGAAACGCTCCCGTTGTCCGAGATGCAACACCAAAATCCGTCCAACGCCTAAAGAAAAGCTTGCAGGCAAAGTCGAAAAGAACACTTTCATCTATTATAATGAATTTTGGAAATGCCCCAAATGTGGCCACATCTATTGGCAAGGTGCCCATTGGGGTCGAATCCGCGCTACTCTTGAAAAGGCGAAGAAAATTTAGAGAAAAGTTCGTAGTTTAACTTTTATCTAAGCAGCCACTTCAACGGAATATCCTGGAAGGTTCCGTCAGGCAACGTTCTTCTGATGGTAATTGGTAGCATGCCGCCTTCGAATTCTTTTAAGGCGATGTCAATCGGGTTCGAATAGGTTTCGTCAACTTCAACGATTATCGGTGCACCCATAGAAATTTGGAGAGCCCTTGCTCCCACTATCCTCGCTTTCTCGAACCGCGTGATTTTCGGAGGACCTACCGATATCTTTTCTTGTTTAGACGTATTCTAATACTCCCCAGCGCCTGGATACATTCCGCCAGGAGCCCCTCCTGGTGGCATTGGAGGCGCCTTCATTTTGCCAGCAGCGATTATATCGTCGATTTTGAGAATCATTGAAGCGGCTTCGGTTGCTGATTTAATTATCTGTTTTTTCACTGTAATCGGCTCGAAAACGCCCATTTTTGTCATGTCTTGGACTTTTCCTTCTAGAACTTCTATGCCAGCCCACGTTTCCCCTTTTTCATGTCTCGACCTTAGTTCTGAAAGTATGTCGATTGGGTCTAAACCAGCGTTTTCAGTAAGCGTTATTGCAACAGCCTCTAAGGCTTCTGCAAAGATTTTGACCGCGAGCTGCTCTCTTCCCGGCAAAGTTTCTGCGTACATCTTTAGTGTACGTGCCATTTCGAGCTCTGGAGCGCTGCCTCCGGCTACGACTTTTGGTTCTTCAATTACGTCTCTGATTACGCATAGAGCATCGTGAACTGAGCGTTCCGCCTCTGCCGTTATGCGTTCTGTTCCGCCCCTTATCAAAAGTGTAACTGCTCGCGGGTGCTTGCAGCCTTCAATGAAGGTCATTTTGTCGTCGCCGATTTTGCGTTCTTCTACGAGGGCTGCAAATCCAAGATCCGCTGATGTGATATCGTCCAGTTTAGTTACTATTTTCCCGCCTGTGGCT
Source organism: uncultured Candidatus Bathyarchaeia archaeon (assembly GCA_964639375.1). Classification (GTDB taxonomy): domain Archaea; phylum Thermoproteota; class Bathyarchaeia; order Bathyarchaeales; family Bathycorpusculaceae. The sequence continues at coordinate 13,346 of CAZXCX010000005.1, read as the reverse complement.
TTTGATAGTTTCTCCATGTCTGACTTTTTCGCTCTCCGAATCGCAACTATTCCTTTTCTCGCAAGGAAGTGCTGGGCCATGTCGTCGATGCCTTTTTGGCAGATGACAACGTTTGCGCCTGCGGCTACGATTTTCTCAGCCATGTCTTTAAGCATGATTTCTTCTTGCTCAAGGAACGCTTCAATCTGGTCTGGGCTTTCAATGTTGATTTTCGCGTCGAACTCTGTCTTTTCAATTTCTAAAGAAGTGGCAAGTAATGCAATTTTGGCTTTTTCTACTCGTTTGGGCATTCCAGAATGCACTATTTCTTTGTCCAAAACTATGCCATTTATCAGACTTGTGTCACTAAGGGATTCACCGGTTTTCTTTTCAACCTTGACATCTTCCACATCCACCTTGTACCTGTTGCCTTCTTTCTCTGCAACTTCCAGCATTGCTTTGACCGCTATGTCTGCCAAGTATTCTTTGTATTCAGCCACGATTTTGCTCGCCATAGCAGTTATCGCAACTTTCTTCAGATATTCCTGTGTTTTCAAATCCACTGGTATCGCTATTTTGTCAAGAGTCTCCAGTGCTTTTTCTGCGGCTTTTTTGTAGCCGTCAATTATTATGGTTGGGTGTATGTTTTTGTCTATTAACTCTTCAGCCTTGTTTAGAAGCTCGCCAGCTATTATGACGGCGGATGTGGTTCCGTCGCCTGCTTCGTTATCCTGTGTTTTGGCGACTTCGACAAGCATTTTGGCTGCTGGATGTTGAATGTCCATTTCATCCAAGATTGTGCGGCCATCGCTTGTTATCGTTACGTCGCCAAAACTGTCGACCAACATCTTATCCATGCCTTTAGGACCTAAGGCGCTTCTAACGCTTTCAGCTACGATCTTCGCAGCAGTTATATTCGCATGTTGCGCTTCTCTTCCGCGAGACCGATTTGAACCTTCCTTTAATACGAGAACTGGCACCCCGCCAGCTTGTGCAGGTGATGACAAATCAAGTTAACCTCCTTTAATGCGCACAACAACAAAACACAATTGCCATATAAGTTTTTCTAGAAGTATTATGCCGAACTAAGCTCAAGCTGGAAATTTCCCATCATTCACTCAGCGTTCTAAAGCAGTTCAACGGTTTCTCGTCGGTTCAAGTTAATAGACGGCGACTTTGGCTACACCAGTAATTTTCAGTAGTTCAGGGATTAATTCGCCTGGAATTTTTTTCTCCACAATCAGCGTGAGTTTTGGTTCTGGCGACAGTTCTGGGTCGTCCACGATTGCCTGTCTAATGCTTAAGCCGCTTTGGGCGAGAATCATGGCCGAGTTGGCTAGGATGCCAGGGGTTTTTGCGTCAACGGGGGTTATTTCTACAACGCCTAGGTTCAGGTGTTTCGCAATTTCTTTCAGCGAGTGGCCGGCGGATCGTATTTCCTCAAAAATTAGTCTGAGTTCTCGGTTGGCTTTGATAATGTTTAATGTCTCGTTTACTGTTCGCCTGTCTACTCCGGCGGCTCTTGCGATGCGCACTGGCGGGATCTCAATTTGGTTGAGGTAGATTTTGCCGTCTTTTGCGCTCAGTCCATTTTCTACGAGAACGCGTGCTACTTTGAGTCGTTCAGGGTATTGTTCTAAGTATTTCTTGATCGTGTTCCACATGCGTGTGTTTCCTTCATGTGCATTTATGTTCATTAAAGTATAAATGTGCTGGTCAAGGTCGATTCGACGAACTTCAGCATACTGGGCATGCATATCGTTGGTTTCCGTTTTCTCAATATTTCACGGTACTCATGTACAAATATGTACACAAAAGATTTAATATGGTATCCACGTACGATTTACAACCCTTGATTAGGAGAGAAAATGATATGCCGACTAGAAAAATAATGTTAGACGAGGAACAGATACCAAAACAATGGTACTGCATACTGCCCGACCTACCTAAACCACTCCCTCCAACCATAGACCCACAGACAAAAGAACCTGGACCTGGAATTGTCCCTAAAATATTCCCCAAGCAGATCCTGGCCCAAGAAATGAGCACGGAAAGATGGATAGACATTCCAGAAGAAGTGAGAGACGTCTACAGACTTTGGAGACCCACCCCGCTCTTCAGAGCCGTTGGTCTAGAGAAGGCGTTGAAGACTCCAGCTAAAATCTACTACAAGTATGAGGGGGTCAGCCCTCCAGGAAGTCACAAACCAAACACCGCCATTCCCCAAGCCTACTACAACATGAAGGAAGGTAAAGAACGCATAGCTACTGAGACAGGGGCCGGCCAATGGGGGTCCGCCTTAGCCTTCGGTTGCACGATGTTCGGATTAAAATCTACCGTTTACATGGTTAAAGTGAGTTATCAACAAAAACCCTATAGAAGAATTATGATGGAATCTTATGGCGCAGATGTTTATGCAAGTCCCAGCACGCAAACGGAAAGCGGCAGAGCAATCTTGAAGGAAGACCCTAACAGTTCAGGCAGCTTGGGAATAGCCATAAGCGAAGCTGTTGAAGACGCCCTTAACCACGAAGACGCCAACTACGGCATCGGCAGCGTCTTCAATCACGTTCTTCTACATCAAACCGTCATTGGATTGGAGACCAAGAAGCAGCTAGAAATTGCAGGAGACTACCCAGACGTGATATACGGATGCATAGGCGGGGGCAGCAGCTTTTCTGGACTTTTCTGGCCCTTCTATTACGACAGAGTCACTGGAAAAGCACCGAAAAACGTTCGTTTTATAGCAATTGAGGCTACAGCTTGCCCCTCTGTTACAAAGGGCGAATACACCTTTGATCACGGTGACACGGCCAAGCTAACTCCTCTAGTTCCAATGCACACTATAGGACACGATTTCATACCAGCCCCAATTCATGCAGGAGGCCTGCGCTACCATGGAATAGCTCCTACCATAAGTAGGCTAGCTGCAGAGAAGCAATTAGAGACAAAAGCTTATAATCAATTAGAAGTCTTCGATGCAGCCAAGATCTTCCTTCAAACTGAGGGTATAATACCAGCTCCAGAACCAGCCCACGCCATCAAAGGAGTCATTGATGACGCCTTACGGTGCAAAGAAACAGGGGAAGAAAAAGTTATTCTGTTTCTGCTGTGCGGCCACGGCTATTTCGACATGCAAGCCTACGATGATTACTTGAGCGGCAAGTTACTTCCATATGAATATCCGACAGAAAGAGTCGAAGAATCAATGAAAAAACTTAGAAATCTCTATCCTTGGCTAGACGAGGTTAAAAAGAAGTATATTTAAAAAGAATTCCCGTGAAAAAAACGCCTGCGGTGCGGAAAGATGACACCGCAGCGCGTAATCTCAATTTTTTATGTTATAAAGGACCACAGCATATACATTCTCGAGTTACTTGCTCTAGCACATAATTGGAGAAGGAATAAACGTTGTGTGCAAAATTCGAAAATGAAGTTTCTGCAAAAACTCTCGGGTTAATTGTCAATCCTGTTGCTGGAATGGGCGGCGCTGTTGGACTTAAAGGCACTGATGGCAAGGCGGTTTTGAAAAAAGCTGTATCTCTCGGGGCAAAACCCATAGCGCCTGCGAGAGCCGAATTTTTTCTCTCCGAATTAAAGTTCGCTGACGGAAAGATACGGCTTGTTGTAGGCGCTGGAAATATGGGCAAGGAGGAAGCTATAAACTGCGGCTTTGCCTGCACGGTTTTCGGAGAGAGAAAGAAAGAAACTACCGCTGAAGATACACGGGAAATTGCAAGGAAAATCGCTGACGCAAAGGCTGATCTTCTCGTATTCTGTGGTGGAGACGGAACAGCTCGAAACATACAGGAGGCAATCAACATGGATATTCCTGTATTGGGCGTTCCAACAGGGGTAAAGATGCACAGCTCTGTTTTTGCTGTGGACACTAAAGCTACAGCCAAGATAGCTATGGGGTTTCTGTGGGGAGAACTACCCTTACGGGAAGCGGAGGTAATGGATGTTGATGAAAACGCGTTTAGGGAGGGTCGAGTGTCTTCAACGCTTTACGGGTACTTACTAACTCCTTACGAGCCGTACCTGATTCAAAGAGCGAAGATGGCAAGTCCAATAACAGAAAGTGAACTGCGTAACCAAGCAGCTATAGCAATATACATCATTGAAAACATGAAACCTGACGTGGCTTACATTATTGGCCCTGGAACAACAACGCGCACCATCGGTGACCTCTTGGACGCAAAGAAAACTCTCTTAGGAGTAGACATTTTTTACAACAAGAAAATAGTGGCAAGTGATGTAAACGAGAAGCAGATTCTAGAGGCAATAAGCGGAAAGACAGCGCAGATAATTGTCACGCCGATTGGGGGTCAAGGCTTTATTTTTGGAAGGGGAAACCAGCAGATAAGCCCAGAGGTAATTCGCCGCGTAGGTCTGGACAACATAGTTGTGGTCGCTACAGAAGGCAAATTGAGAAGCTTGAAAAGTCTGAGAGTTGACACTGGCGATCCAAACTTGGACGACGCTCTTCGATCACGTAAACTCAAAGTCGTAGCTGACTACAAAACCGAATATATGATGCGTATCGAATAATTAGCTGCCATTTTTTCAACTAGGTGTTTTCACAAAACTCATAGGTAAATTGAAATACAGAACTCATAAACAATACTCTGTTATTACTTAGAGGCTAAAACCTTGATTCCCATAAATCTTCCAAAAATCGGCGAAGAAGAAGTCGAAGCCGTTGTCAAGGTTTTGAGAAGTGGCGCATTAACGCAGGCACTGGGCGCAGGCCCCGTGGTCACGCAATTCGAGAAAAACTTTGCGAAATTCGCTGGCGTAAAACACGCCATAGCCGTGAACACGGGAACTGCAGCGTTGCACTCTGCCATCGTAGCTGCAGGTGTGAAACAGGGCGATGAGGTAATACTGCCCAGCTTCACTTTTGTGGCTACAGCCGAAGCAGTCGTTATGGCTGGCGGCAAACCAGTGTTCACCGACATCAACCCCGAAACCTACAACATTTCTCCCGCTGAAATTAAAAAGAACATAACAAAAAAAACCAAAGCGATAATACCCGTAGACCTTTATGGTTTATCTGCCGACATTAAGCCCATCAGCGAAATTGCCACTAAACACGGCTTGGCGGTTGTTGAAGATGCGGCTCAAGCGCATGGCGCAACCTACAATGGGAAACCTGCTGGAGTTTTCGCAGATGCTGCCTGCTGGAGCCTCTACGCTAGCAAGAACATGACCACAGGTGAAGGAGGCGTTATAACAACGAAGAGTGATGAAATGGCAGAGACGTTGCGGTTGATAAGAACTCATGGAGAAAAAGCCAAGTACGCCTCGCTGATGCTTGGCTATAACTATCGCATGTCAGAAATTCAAGCCGCCATAGGTTTAGTGCAGTTGGAAAAGTTGCCCTCTTTCGTGGCTAAGCGCCGCGGAAACGCCAAAAGACTTACTAGGCTACTTGCGAAAACAGACAAGCTACAGTTGCCAGAAGAAACGAAAGACCGGCAACACAGCTGGTACCTTTATACTGTTAGGCTTAAAAATGCCACAGAAAACGAAAGAAACAAAATTGTGGAAGAACTAAGACAGAAGGGCATAGGCGCTGAAGTGTATTACGTCAATCCTGTGCATCGCATGTCCTACTACCGCGACAGTTTTGGAAGGCGCAAACTGCCCGAGACAGAAAAAGCGGCAAAACAGGTCTTCTCTTTGCCCATCCACCCCGGCGTCACGGAGGCGCAGGTAGACTACATAGGCAAGACTCTTCTTGATCTCTTATAGCAAAGCTTCAGCGTTAAGGTTTATGCGAATTGCTCCCTAGTACCTTATTGCCAAGTTATTCTCTGGAGTGGGTACAATGCGAAAGAAAATTATAATTATGGGCGCATCTAGCTTCGGTTCTTCTCGCGGTTGGGTACGGTGACAAACAAATAGCTGAGCTTGAAGAGACCATTAACACTACGCCATGCGATGTTGTCTTGATCGGAACTCCGATTGACTTGCGAAGAGTAATTGAAGTGAATAAGCCGACTGTAAGAGTTAAATATGAACTTCAAGTAATAGGACCTAGCTATCTCGAAGTATTGGATAATTTTCTCAAAGGGAGCGTTAAACAGTGACTGATGAGGAAGATATTTCACGAGTTAAGGTAAAATTCGTTATAGAGGGATTAGGCGAAGCAGAAGGCGAACTCGTAAGGTTTTTGGCGCCCAGAACCATAGACACCATTGTTCGAAAACTTCCGGTTGAGGGCAGAGCCGCTTTATGGAAAGAAGAGGTTTACTTCGAAATTCCAGTTAAAATTGGGGAAGAAAAAGCTAAACCCACCGTGGAAACAGGAACCATTGCCTTTTGGCCTATGGGAAGTGCTCTCTGCATATTTTATGGGCAGTCACAACCCTACAGTTCAGTGAACATTTTGGGGAAAGTCACAAAGAATTTGGAACTGTTTGAACAGGTTAAAAGCGGCGCAACGATTAAGGTTGAGTTGCTAAGCTAATAAGCTAGTGAGCTGTCTTCCCACATTTGCAGGAGCCGTTCGCATTCTTCTTTCACGCTTTCATCTTGGCTCTTTTTCTTTAGAATTTCCAAAAATTCTATGCGTTTTTCAACTGAGCGCTTTTCCGCGATGCCTCCGTAATAAAGTTCGCCTTCAATATATTCTTTCATGTGATTGGCTTTTTGAACGAAAAGACTGGCGGCGTCGACAGGGTTTTCAACCGCAAACTTGTTCGCCCATATTGCCGCTTCTGTTTCGCGGAGTTGTGTTAAGCCGTCAATTTCTATTATCTGTCTGATATAAATTCTCAAAAACTCGTAGTATCCAGCAGTTTTTACCAGTTCAAGGACTTGGTGGACTTTTTCTTTAAAGTTTGAGCTTCCTTCCACTGTTAAACTATGCTTGTAGCCTTTGTTTATGAGTTCTCTGGCTGTTTTAACTTCTTTCGCAGTATAGACTCTTTCTGGAAATTTCAAACTGGGCTGCCTCCATTTTTTAAAGCGAAAATTGTGAAAAGTTTGAGGTAACGCTGAGAATCAGGTTGCTACGGGCTTGTATACTTTTATGTTGTGGCTTCCCGAGACCAATTGCACCGCGCCTTTTTGTTCCAGTTGCTCCAAAAAATCTTTAGCTGCGCTTATTCGAATGTTGAACCGTGAAGCCACAGCGTAAGGCGTCAAAACGTTCATTTTCTTTATTTCGTTAACGATTTTCTCGTTTTTCGCGTCTGGAGGGATTATCCCTATTGCCTTTCTCTCCTTAGACGGTCCGGCTTTTTCTTTCTTTTTATCCGCCGTTTCTTCTTCATCTCTCCTAGTTTGCGCGCGTTCCATTTGCTTTAGGCCGAGTTTCTTTTTTCCGCCCATTTTTTTGGCTCCTTTTGGCTTATTATTCCTGCACTAGACGGGCTGAGTTATTTCAACTTTATGCTTGTTCTTCCACTCTTTGATTGGCACGCCAAGTTTTCTTTCAACTTCAACTCTGTGTATGGAGTTCATGGTGCAGAATGGTATTATACGTCCGTCTGGCACTGCGTAATGGATGACACATCGTTGTACTCGCTCTAGGTCGAAGTTGTAGGGGTCCATGAAGTGCATGGACGAAAGCAGAATAGTTTTCCTTTGCAGGTCGCCTAATGACTGGTAGTTTCCCTCTGTTAGGACTCGCAAGAGGTATTTTCTCAGAAAACTGAATTTTACATGTCTCGTAGCTCCAAGCAAGCGCAGTTTGGCTTTGTTCTTACTTCCTTTAGAGGCGTATTCGTAAACCTTCTTCATAGTTTCAACAAACTTGTCTACATTCGCGTAACGGGTAATTGGTATGATTTTGCCGTTTTCCACGAATAGATACGTGGCCATTCCGCAGTGTGGATGCGCCGTGAACTCCACGTACCGCTTGCCTTGCAGGGCGCCTATGGCTTTTGAAACTGGCACAACCGTGGGCACGGGATAAAAGTCTGAAACTTTCACTTTGCCTTCTGTCTGTTCCTCGACGAGGCGCATGAAATCAGGGATTGTGATGCGCATTTTGTCTCGTTCTTTTTGTGGGAGTCTTCCGCAAAGGGAGATTGGCTGAACGTTTATGCATCTTATCACGTCGAAGTTTTGAACCGCGAAATTTATGATATCGCCAAGTTGGTTGTCGTTGGCTCCTTTAACCAGCGTGACCACCAAGACTATGCTGTGCAGGTCAGCTTGGCGGCAGTTTTCGATTGCCTTCATTTTCGTGTCGAGAAGATCAACTCCGCGGATGAACTTGTAAACTTCAGGTGTTAACCCGTCAAATTGCAAGTATACAGTACTAACCCCCGCAGCCTTCAGCTCTTTGCAGTAATCCACGCTCTGCGAGAGTCGAACTCCATTCGTATTGATCTCCACGTGGCGGAAGCCGACTTCTTTTGCTTTTCGAATTAAATCGAACAAATCATTACGGATTGTTGGTTCACCGCCGGAGAACTGAAGCGCCGTGGCTGGCACAGGGTCATTCGCACGCAGGTTTTCCAGCATTCCTGTGACTTCGTCTTTAGTGGGCTCGTACACGTAGCCAGCGGCGGCTGCGTTCGCAAAACAGACTGGGCATTTGAGGTTACACCTGTTTGTCACATCGATTATTGCGAGGGCGGTGTGGGATTTGTGCTCTGGGCATATGCCGCAGTCGTAGGGGCAACCGTTAACAGTCTTTGTGCGCGGATTGTTCAGTCCTTCACCATCGTACCTGAGTTTTTCCGCTCGCACGTATTGTTCATAATCCGACCAGTATATTTCTTGGAAAAAGCCATGTTCGGGGCACTCTTTTTTGATGTAAACCTTATTGTCGTTCTCAAAAATCGTTGCGTCTAAAACTTTCAAACATTCAGGACAAATACTTTTCGTGTTTTTAATCATGTTCATGCTTTTCACTGTTTTCTGACTGTTGCGTGTTTCGAAGTGCTTAAGAGCAAATATACTCATAATAATGTTTCCAAACCTTTCCTAAGGTGATTGAGGGGGAACCGATGTCAATCAGCGAAAACACTCGCGAGACTCTGCGACAAATGGGCTTGAACGCCTACGAGATTGACGTTTACATCGCGTTATTAGAAGGCGGGCAAATGACGGCTATGGAAATAAGCCGAGAGGCTTCTGTTCCCTACTCGAAAATTTATGAGGTACTGAACTCGCTCAAACAGAAAGGCTGGGTCAAAAGCTCAGAAAGTCGCCCGTTCAAGTACTATCCTGTTCCGCCCCTTGAAGCTACGACGTTCACCAAACTTAGACTTGAAGACAAATACCAATGTTGGGAAAACGCTGTTGCTGAGGAATTGCAGCCCTTGTATGAGAAGCGAGAACTGGTGGAGCGCCCAGACATGCTGATACTGCGCGGACAGCAAGCGGTTTTAACCAAGTTAGAAGAGGTTCTCAAGAAAGCCACGAAAGAGGTAATGATTGCCGCTCCAGAATTTGCACGCGCCATAATCGCCTCGGCAGACCCCCTAATGAGCGGCTTAAAAAAAACAGTAAGCGTTAAACTTATGGTGGCGGGTAAAAGTGAAGACTGGATTTTCCTGAAAAAATTCTCTGGCGTGAACGAGTTGCGTATAAGGGATCACATGTTTGGCGGCGGAGTAATCGCTGACGGCAAAGAAGCAATGCTTTTTCTAGGCGAAGACAAGCCCAGCCTAGTCATATGGAGTAACCACGTGGGCTTGGTTGGTTTTGCGCGTGAGTATTTCCAGTTTCTATGGGACTCCTCTGCAAAGGCTTAATATCAACTGTGATAGTCAAAGCCGTTAACTCTAATTCACTGAGCCGCAGCAACCCCTTCAATTTACTTGGAAACAAATAGAAGCCACGATTGAATCTGAAATTGGTGACGAGAATTTACATTGAACAAAACGGATTTGAAACAGCCTAATGAGAGCTGTATCACAAATACGTCAGTTTGTTGCCAACTTGTAGGTTTGCCTGCTTAATACTCTTCCAAAACTTGGGTTTATAGGATAGTAAGTGTCGTTGATACACGCTATTTTAACTCGCTGTACGTTAGGTGCACTCTTGACTGCATTCAATAGTGTTTTGATGCTGGCCAAGTCCCTAATTGGGGCGATAGCGAGTAGGTGAAAAGGTCCAATTATTTCGGTGACTACGATGATGTTCCTTATTTTCTTGAGGGCTGATATAGTGGTCGATTTGTCACGGTTTGGAGAAATAGTTATCAGTAGAAAGGCTTTACCCTGATACCCGAGTTTTGAAAGGTTGATCGACACGATGCATTTATTGATTGTTCCTTCTTTTTTCATTCTTTCGTATCGTCTTCTTACAGTGTAAGGCGAGGTACCTAGTTTCTTTGCGATTTTTACAAAAGACATCTGAGGATCTTTCGCCAGTTCGCTCAGTATAAGCAGGTCAAGCTTTTCTATTCTTATCACACCTTTGGTTGCAGGTCAATGTTTTCAAATACCATGTGTGGTTTACCAGACCAGACGTTGACGGTTACTTTTCTTACTCCAAAGATTTTCCTTACTTTGCTCACTACCTTTTCTAGGTAGTAAATATTCTTAACGTACACTAGGGCAGTTAAATCGTATTCCCCAATGCTTGCTGAAGGTTCAATCAAGTCTGTGTGTTCGCCAATAAACTTGATAATTTGATTTTCATTCGCGTCTGCCTCGATTCCAATGGTTGCTACAATTTCAAATCCGAGTAACTCTAATCGAGGGAAAAGTGTTGCTCCTGTTATCACCCCCAGAGTTTTCAACCGTTTAATTCGTTTTAGCACTGAAACAGAGGACATTCCACAGTCTTTGGCGATGTCTTTCAGTCTCGCGCGGGCATCTCTTATCAAGATGCTTAGAATCTTGTTGTCAACTTCGTCAATTTCAATAATGGTGACCATCTCTTGCGAAATGTTACTCCGATCCCATAGATAAAACTGTTGGCAAATGAGTGTTGTATTCACGAAAGCCTCATAGTTTATCGTTATATTAATTATGTAGGTGATTTAAACTAATTTTTGTAATAAAAAGCTGGATTTTTGCAAAAATTTATAAGTGAAACCCTTGAATTAGTTAAGATCACAAAATTATAGGAGAAGAAAAAGAGAATGGCAAATTCAAAAGGTAAAACTAGTACTATCACTGCTGCTTTACTTATTATATTGGCTATGGCTATTTCGCTTGTTGCTTTACCAGTTGCTAACGCGCATGATCCTGCATGGAACGTTCCGACCTATGCCTACGCAGCTGCTTCACCCGACCCTGTAGGTGTCCATCAAACCGTGACTCTTGTGTTTTGGGTAGACAAGATTCCGCCAACAGCAGCGGGTATGGCCGGTGACAGATGGACCTTCTATGTGGATATCACAACACCTGACGGAACCGAAGAATCGCTTGGGTCCTTCACGTCCGACCCAGTGGGAGGTTCATGGACATCATACACACCTGATCAAGTCGGCACATATACAGTCACCTGCAGCTTTCCCGATCAAGTAGTAACGGGGAGCGAGGGAACGGGAATATATAACTATAATATCGCCATCAACGATACTTATCTAGCCAGCAGCGCAACAACGACGTTTACTGTGCAGGAAGAACCAATACCTGATCCTCCAACCTATCCGCTTCCAACCGAATACTGGACAAGACCAATAGAAGGAGAGAATACCGCTTGGTACACGATTGCATCACACTGGCTGCGTAGCCCGCAAATTGTTGGAAGGGTTCAACCAGACGGCATAGCGCCTAACAGCGCCCACATAATGTGGACAAAGCCGCTTCAGGACGGAGGCGTTGTCGGAGGAAGCAACACCGGCATTGAGGGCATAACCTACTACGATGGGACTGCATACGAATCCCCATTCAGCAGCCCACTAATCATGTACGGAAGACTCTATTACGATCTACCACTGAGCGATTCCTCCACGGGTGGGGGATACGTTTGCGTAGATCTGCGTACTGGAGAAGAGATATGGTATAACGACTACGGGATTACCGAAATGTTCTTCCCCGGCTGGGGTACATTCAAATCGAGTAATTCACCATCATTCGGTCAACTCTATGATTACGAGTCAATGAACCAGCACGGAGTCATCCGGAACGGCTACCTGTGGAACAATGCATGGAATGCCTATGATCCGCTGACAGGAAAATGGCTATTCAATCTGACAGGCGTTCCATCTGGCACAAGTGTGTACGGTCCAAACGGGGAGATACTAAGATACGTGCTTAACGTGCAGGGCAAATGGCTAGCTTTGTGGAACAACACTGCAGCTCACGGATTAACAGCTGCAACAGATCCAAACGATACCACTAGTAGCAACTTCTATCAGTGGAGACCTGTAGGGAAGACGGTGGACGCGAGCCAGGCGTATTCTTGGAACGTCACAGCATCGTGGTTGCCAACGGGGGCGACCGTCGTTACGATTATCTATGATGACATATTACTCGGTAGTAACGGCTCTTTACCTGCACCTGGCAGTTGGAAGCCCTACACGGTATGGGCGATGAGTCTGAAACCAGACAGTAGAGGTCAAATGTTGTGGATGAAGAACTATGATGCACCAACAGGCAACATCACCCGAGGCTTCGGACCAGTGTGGATGAGTGAGTATGTGGATCCAGAGACACGCGTCTTCACTATGTACGATAAAGAAACTATGCAGTGGTGGGGTTACAGCATCGACAATGGAACCCAGTTGTGGGGTCCGACTCCGTCTGAGCTTCCGCTAAACTATTATAGCGATGTTGGCCTTCCGAGATACGATGTCTTTGATGGAAAACTTTATTCAGTCGGCATGGCCGGAATGGTCTACTGCTACGATCTTAGTAACGGAGAGCTACTGTGGAACTACAGCGCACCCTCCGGTTTGGCATCGCCTTGGCCTAATTGGCCCCTCGGTTTAGGTGCTATTGCTGACGGAAAGGTCTACGTGTTCACCAGTGAGCACTCTGCCAATGCACCACACTGGGTGGGCGTAAAAATGCGTTGCATTAATGCCACTACTGGAGATGAAGTATGGACTGTAGATACATATGGCTCTCAAGGCAGCATAGCTATTGCAGACGGCTACTTGATATATCTCAATTTGTACGACATGCAAATATACTGCATCGGCAAGGGAGCAAGCGCCACCACAGTCACGGCATCACCAAAAGTTTCAGTGCATGGAAACAGCGTACTAGTAGAAGGCACAGTGATTGATACGGCTGCTGGCACGGAGCAAAATGAGCAAGCAGCACGTTTTCCAAATGGAGTTCCAGCTATGTCTGACGCGGACATGGGTGCGTGGATGGAATACGTGTACATGCAGAAGCCAATGCCAACGGACGCGACTGGCGTTGAAGTAGTGTTGGAGACTTTGGATCCTAACGGCAACTTCTACGAAATCGGCAACACAACAAGCGACGCAAGCGGCA
>CAZXCX010000004.1:0-16892 GCA_964639375.1 uncultured Candidatus Bathyarchaeia archaeon | reverse complement strand
AAGTCGTAACAAGGTGGCCGTAGGGGAACCTGCGGCCGGATCACCTCCTAAGAAACGATTTGCCAAATTGGAGGAGCAAGGAGAGCATTAGCGGAAACGTCAAAGCCCAGTACAACCAATTTTCTAGAAGTATTAGCGCTCGCGAGAGACTACCCCCTCCCTTATATAAAGAGTGAACTTTCGTGTAGAACCTGTGTTTGGCTGTTAAGCGTTTAGACCTCGCGTCTCTGAAGCCTCTACCTCTTCCCTTATACCTACATTGAAATTGTAAGTGAAGCGAAAAATCAACGCTTTGCCACTCCATTCCGCAAGCGGGGGTTCCAAGGCTCAGACTATGTACCACTTCTAAAATGTGTGTGGGATTAAATTTTAATGCAAAAAAAGAAGGGGGAAGATTGTTTGGTTGTTTGTTGTTGCGATGTTTACCGTTTTCTCATCATTAAGATGAGTACTAGCCCGACTACGATGATTGCGATGATTGCTCCAGCTCCTATACCTAAGACGTACGTGTCAGTCATCGGTGCCGGCGTTGGTGTCGGCGCTGGTGTAGGCTCAGGTGTTTCTGCCACGCCCATGTATGTTGTTGCCTGTGAGGGCCCGTAGGCTGCGGATCCTGCGAACGTAGCGATGATCTGGTATTCGCCTGGAACTGGTGGTTCCCACATTATGCCGTAGTTGCCGTTTATGTCGCTTGTTGTGTTGCCGATCTCGTAGAAGTTGCCGTTAGGATCCAAAGTCTCCAACACTACTTCAACGCCTTTCGCGTCTGCTGGCCTCCCTTGTTGCATGAACTTGTATTCCATCCATGCGCTCATGTCTTCGTCGGATATTGCTGGAGTGCCCCTGAGTGTGAAGTCGAACTTGTCATTGGTGTTACGTCTGCCAGAATCGGTCTGATCAGTGACTGTGCCTGTGATCATTACGCTGGATCCCACTGTTGGAACATGCTCTGGTGCAGAAACTGTGGTGGCGCTTGGTCCCTTGCCGATGCAGTATATCTGATTGTCAAAGAAGTTGAGGCCTACGACTTTGCCGTCTGCCATTTGCATGTACTGTCCTGTGAGATGCGCCCCGCCGTTGGCTCCAAACCCTAACATGCTCCATATTTCCGTTCCGTCTGTTGCGTTGATGCAGCGTATGTTTGGTCCTCGCCACATGGGCTGAGTAATCGAGTGCTCACCCGTGAGCGTGTAGAGTTTTCCGTCGCAAATGGCGAAAATGTTGATTGGATAGTTGCCGTAGGGAGATTCGAAGCCGACGTTTTTGGCGGTGAAGTTCCACACTATTTCTCCTGTCGTTATGTTATAGGCGAGTATTACTCCGCTATAGCCATAAGTGAGAAGTTTGCCTTCGTAGACATTTTGTAGCATGGTATAGTAGTTCATTTGTGGTTCGGGTTCACTCGTCCATATTAGTTCCCCTGGGTCTTTTCCCGTCAACGTCTTGTTTAGGCTGTAGCCATACCGTACCAGCGTTTTTGAATTTTGAAAGAGGATGACGCCATCGTCTGGATACACGCCTGTCATGCTAAGCCCGCCTCCGAAAAAGCCTGCTCCTGTAAGGTTTTGTGATGTCGGTGCATATGGCGGCGTAAAGGTTACGTCCCACAGCTTCTTGCCTTCGTTCCCGTATTCCAGACTCAAAGCAGTCATTTTGCCCTGAGCAATCCCAGCCTCGTTGTTTTGTCCTGCGGTTCCAATGATTACGTATTTATCCTCACGCACGCATCGGATGCTACCCGTTTCATTTAAAACTTCATTCCGTGGACCCTGTACGTCAGCAGTCGCTATTGACACGTTCAATGAAAAGCCCGTACTCCCGTCGTGCACATAATATCCAAGAGGTGGACCTCCACCGAAACCGCCTCCCGAAGGTCTCCATTGCCAAGCTGTAGTTCCCGTTGTTGTCGCAAGCATGGTGTCTACTGCAGACATGTTCCACACTTGCAAATAATAGTCAGGTGTAGGTGAGCCCCAAGGTGCAAGATTCGGAATGTCGTAGTTTAGTAAGCTTCCGTCTTTGCCATAGGCTGGAAATCCGCCGAAGTTCATGCCGAAAAAGGAAACACCCATCGTCACGTTCTCTACTTTACATATCGATCTTCCTGTGTATGCATCAAGCATCTCCCAGACTGGTGGCTCGGCTGAAGGAGGCCCAAAGAAGGCGAACGGGGGCGATTTCCACATGTATGCGTAGCCTCCGTGCTGGTTAGGCGACTCATAGTTGTAGATCTGACCTTGTGACGGCATAGTATCATTACTGTACCATAGCGTTTCACCTGTATACAGATCAACGCAAAGATAGCCCTCTGTCTGATGTGCGTCTGCGCGGTAGGGGTAGTAAATTTTGCCATTGATGATTAACGCGGTGAATTCAAGACCTTGGTAGTGCCCTGTTTGGTAGCCCGTGTCGCCATACCTTTCGTCCATGATGCCTCCAAGATAATACGGCTTTGTCCACAGTATGTGAGCGCTTTCTGGCCCTTGACCGTAGACGAAACGATCAGTTGTGCCGCCCGTACAACCTGCTGGTTGTAGAGCTGGGCCGCCAAGCCAGTTTCCTGCAAGCACATACCAGCTTCTGCTAGCCTGGTTTATTGGGCGCGTCCAGTAGTCGTTTGTAAGAGGCGCTTCAGGCCATGGCTGTATTTGTTCCTCCTGTACGGTAAATGTCACTTCAGGGCTTTCGGCAGCGGTATAAGTGTATTTATCTGTAGGTGTGGTTTTCGTGGTTGCAGGGAACCAAGCTTGGACAGTGTATGTGCCGAGTTGATCAGGTGTATACTCAACCCAGCCACCGCCCACTGGATCGGTCACGTCGATCGGTATGGTTTCTTTGTTCCCTTCAGGGTCTGTAACGTACCATCCTACATTATACCACGCGGCTCTCTCACCAGCAGCAGCAGCAATTTCACCGACATCCGGCGGCATATCTGCAGTCCAATATGTAATCAACACCTTTTGACCGAGACCGATAACGTCAGGGCTAACAGCACAGTAAACGTAGCTATAGTAGGAGTAGTCAGCAGCGTTGGCAGTTGGCAAGAAAGTTATGAGCGTAACAACAATAGTAAACATCAGAAACAAAGCAATCAAAGTAGCAGTTTTGTTTTTAGACATTTTTCTTTTTCTCCTTTAATTTTATAAAGACCCGTTATATCTATAAGGTTTATATAAAACTTGTCAAAAAAACCGTAAAAAGCTACTATTTTTTGAACTAAATTTTCCAGTGTTTAAAGAATAATAAATAAAATGGTAGGAAGGAATCTTAGGTTATAATTAAAGTTTAAACCTTATGGCAGGTTTTATCAAAGAAATCAACTTTTGGATTTATGCTCAAATTTACTTTATGTCGTAAAGAAGATAACCTGAATAGCCAAAACCGTTTTTGCATTAAATCTTAATCCAACCAAACCAAAAATAAGTAACTATCCCAATTATTTTTCGCTTTTTATTTTTTTCTTTCTGGCTTTGACCAGCAGAATTGCCAAAACAGCCGCCATTATCAAGCCTATTATCAAGGTCCAGTACAGTACTGCCTTGATCCACTCGACAGTCGGGTCGAGAGGTGCGTAAGTCGCGTAAATGCTCAGTTGATCTGTAGAACTAAAACTTCCAACAGGAAACGTGTCTGTTGCTGTGGGCTGTGAAGTATAATAGACCGCTTTATCGCTTACTCCCGTTGCAAAAAAATAAGTGCCAGCGCTAAAAAAGAGAACACCAAGCCAGTAAACCGTATTTGGAGTTCCAGTATATGACACGGGAAAGTCAACCCACCTCCCAGAAGTTCCGCTTTGATAAACTTCTCCACTCGCCGCAAGCAAACTTCCCGGTTTTCCATTGTCATCAGAATAGATTACAGCTTTCGCTGAAGTTCCTCCCGTAGCCAAATACACGCTAATTTGTGATATCGTTCCAAAATCTGAAGGACTTGTGAAATTAGAAAGATATACTCCGCCAAAAGTTTGGCTGTTGAAATCTCCAACACTTGTGTATCCAAAGATTTGTGATGCTGCAGTATTGCTCAGAGAAGACCCTGCAACCATTGTTGGAAATAAAAGTAGGATTGAAACAACCGCGGCAAAAGAGACCATGATTCTACGACTTACCACCAGTAGTTCACTTCATCAAGAAAGTGATTCTCAGGTTTAAAGGTTTATCCCATATCAGTCTAAATAAGTTTATCGCATCACTCCCTTTTTTGACTAATAACGGCAGAAGTGCATACTGCCTCTCAGTAGCTGCCTCCTGAGTACTACAAGTCACTTTTTTGGCTGGTTGGATTAAAATTTAATCCAACACAACCCAAGATTTTCATACCACTAAAGTGCGGAAGTAGTAAAAGTTAAGCCTATTTTCCTGCCATTCTCTCCAATTATGGCATAGAGATAGACGTTCAAGAGAAAGCCTATATAGCGTACGCGTGCTAATCAGCATGTGAAGTATAATGTTCCAAAAAATTGCGCTATTGGTAGGAATAATTTTGATAGTGATAGCGGCAGTTTTGCTGATAGGAAACTTGGGCGCTAACATTTTTCCCGTAGTCTTAGGATTGCTAGGAATATTCGTCATAGGCGTTTTTTTCCTAAGCAAGAAGAAAAAGTGGCTAGTATCGAACAAATAATAGACGCTACAATACAAGCTGTTTTTGTTAGAATTACTACACTTACGCCAAAGTACAGGTACAATCATTTGCTTCAATTGGTCTAGTTTGGGATTAAAATTTAATCCCCAAACCCAAACCCGTACACGTACGCGCGTGTGCCCCCGTGTGTTTACGCCTGCTCTCTTCCTCACACAACCCTAATTAATAAAATAGAGACTAACAAATGTATATGAATAAACTAATGGACATTATATTTTTTTGTTCCTCTGTTATTTTCAATATTTCAGTGAGTGCTTTATACATTGCAACAAAACTTGGTAACATGGTACTCATGCAAGTGTGTGGTGGAATTGTCATTTCTCTGATAGCTCCTTTCACTATCACATTGTTAGGATATATAAGGGAGAAGGCGAAAAAAAGGACGATAATATCTAATGTAATTATTCTCTTCTATCTCTCTCTGGAATTATTTTTAGATTACATCCTAAAAATTCCTTTCAGAGAAATATTGGCAATTCATGTTCCATATATCATAGTTTTCTATGCTGCTTTGTTCAGTATGATAGGTGTTACCTTCGAGAAAAACAAGAAAATGGGATCCGTAGTGATAGTAACATTCTTGATATTGATAGGATGTCTAATATACTATCTATTACCTTTCTAACACGCATGTGTGGGACGAAAATTTAATCCCAAACCCGAGATTAGCAAAGTCGTACGCGTGAATCGATTGTTCCTTCGGTTGCAGTTGCCGTGATTTTCATTTTAACCCTTCATATTTTTTAGAGCCATCTCTGCAGCGTTTACTAATTGGTATGCGATAGGTGAAGCTGTAACAGCAGGATGCGTTCCTATCTGGAATGTTGCAATATCGTTAGCCCTCATCCTATTCTGGATGCATGCGCTGATCGTATTGATAAGTTCTCCAGCACTTGGACCGCCTTTGACAGTTCCGCCAACCAATTCTCCGTTTACTTTATTAAATACCAGTCTAACCCACATCTTGGACATGCCCGGCATTCCTCCAGGGTGCCTATCGGGAGCTTCAGCTTCCCCTGTTACCACGTCGAATCCACATTGCTTTGCACCTTTTTCACTCATCCCAGCCATGGCCACCGCTAAGTTCCCAAGCGCCGTGGAGAAAACCCCCACAACTCCAGGGTATTTCCTGCTAATTTCGTATAGATTCGCGCCTGCAATACGACCTTCGGTTGAAGCTATTGACGCAAGTCTCAAACCTGAGGGCTGACCAGTAAAGAATGAAAATTTACTAGCGCAGTCGCCGCATGCAAAAATATTCGGGTCTGACGTTCTCATAGTGGTGTCGACAATTATTCCCCTTTTATCTACTGCCAAACCAGCTTTTTCAGCAAGCACAACGTTGGGTCTCACACCAATCCCAACAATCAACATATCTGCCTTTACTTCCTGACCGTTAGATAGTTTAACAGCTGTAACCTTATCATCACCCAACACCTCCTCTAATCTGACCCCTGTAATAATCTTTATACCCTTCTCTGCGAGATAGTCTTCGACCTCTTGGCAACATCTACATGCCTCTTCACCAAAAGCAATTTGCAAACACTGGTCAAGCATTTCCACAATTGTTACGTTGATATCCCGGTTCTTCTTGCACTCATCAGCGACTTCAACTCCAATAAACCCACAACCCAAAATTACTACGTCTTTTGCATCCTTTAACGCATTTAACAGGTTTTTTAGATATTGAACATCCTTCTTTATTGCATAAACATTTTTCTTATCAATCCCAGGAATAGGTGGAACTAATGAAACTGATCCAGTTGCCAGCACTAACTTATCATATATCACTGATTCTCCGCTTGCCAGAGTCACTTTTTTTTCTGTTAGGCTTAGCTCCTTCGCCTCATCTACAATGAGCTCTATATTATTAGCTTGAAGCGCACTGTCAGGTATCAAGTTGTTCTCTGGTGTTCCGACCGTACCAAATATATATGGAATACCGCAAGGTATCAGCACTTGTTTCTCTTTCCTTATCAAGAGTATGCTTTTTTCTGGATAATGTCTTCTTGCTGTTACCGCTGCTGGAATTCCAGCTGCACTACCCCCTATTACTACAACATCGGCTTGTTTCATATTATACCTTCCGTATTGACATCGCTATTAACGCGTTAATTCTGTCACAAACATACCTTAATAAATCCATCGGCTACGCGCGCTATCCCATGTATAAATTTTTAGACTTGCCGCGTACACCCGTCGCCACTCTTCGTAGGGCTAGGGAGATTGGTTGGATTAAATTTTAGTCCCCACAAACTTTAGTTTAACACTTGCCTAACTTTTCTAAATAGTCCAGAAATTCTTTCAATTCTTCTTTACTCATACAAATTAGCGATTTGCGTTCCGTTTTAATATATTTGCGAAAAGATTCCAAGCATTCTTTAGCTTCTACATTTTTTTTGACTGTTTGTATTTGATCGCGTTCTATTTTTATTCTATAAAGTGTTGCCAGAAAGGTTGCAAGAACAAATAGAGTATTGCTAATTATAACTATGATTTCTAAACTCATTAATTATCGCCTCATTTTTTTGGTCAGTTTCAATCTATATCTTTTTTGTATATCATTCTTTGGGTCAAATTGGGCTTATCTTTATCTATATATGTGGAATGTTTTTTGCGGTTTTAACGTCTATTCAGTCATGTGAGTCAGCATATCTTCCTTTTTATGCAAATTAAATGCCAAAAAAGGCAGTTTATGTGAGATTAAAATTTAATCTTTTTCTCTCTCTCGTGCGTCTTCCCGTGCCCGGGCGTGTGTGTATTCCCTGTCTGTCTCTGTGTCTCTGTTAGTCACACACGCAACAGAAAAAGAATGTTATATTTTTGTAATTTCAGGCTATAGGTCAGAAGTTAAGTATATTCCTTAATACTCTGCCATTCAAGTTTACATTGAGCTATGTTTTGGCACTTTGTATATTTTCGCTAAACGAAGACTATGTATAAGTTTTAGAAGCATTTCCCCGGTGTTTTGTCGCTCAAAAGTGCAGTAGGTTGCTGATGTCGACAAATTTGCAGGGATGATGGCACCTTTTTCGGCAAACAATATCACAATTTTATCTGAAGCAACCCCAATTTCATGAATTACATTTGCACTTGGATGTACACCTTGGTCTTGGGTTAAGTAAGCTATCAGAGTGCCGCATTTCTTAATTAGCTCCTCTGCGTTCTGTCTTGGTGTTTTGTTTGGAGAAAAATCCCGACTAGCATAAAAAGTCTGAAAACCCAGTTCTTCCAAGAAAGGCGAGACAAGACTGCTGATGAGTGTCTCATTTTTATCTTTCATACAATAGCTCAAGAAGATTCTTCCTATGAACCTCATCTCCCCTGTTTCAAAGAATTCAAGGTAGTCTAGGGGCAAGCTACGAAGGTCAAAAGTTGCTTTCAGACTAATTAGCTCCAATACGGTGTCTGTATGAGGAGACAGGTCGCGGCTAATTTCTGCAAGTAATTTCGTACATGAATCAAAGTCTTTTCTGAGTGCATTCTTCATGAGCAAATCGATAGTATTGAGCGTCTTATTGCGCAAGGTATTCCTGAACTTGTCAATTGCCACCACATGCATTGACCCAGAAACTGTATCAATGACCTCGCAGTGTTTTCTGATAGATTCTATCGACGACAAAATGGATTCGACATTATTTTTGGTGGTGATAATCATGCCAGTTGTTTCGAATGCGTTTTTATCATTAATTGTCTGCTGAATTCTGCAGACAAGCGTTCCCGTCAAGTGTCCATAGTCACTCGATAATTTATCAAGCTTCTGGATGAAATAAGACATTTAATACCAATCGGCTATTTCGTTTCACCTTGTATTTAAAATTTAACAATCAACAGTTAAAAACCAAATTTAATCCAACCAAAACAGCGTAGGTAGATATGGGGTTACCTGAAATCAAGTTTGCTATTTTCAAGTGGGCTTTTGGATTTTTCTTGCGGCTCGAACCAACGCGTTAGCACACAGCCTCGTAAAGTCATAAAGATCATCAACTGGAATCCCAATATTCGCCGTTTCCCTACCATAAAGCGTCAGCACTTCATCTTCAAACTCAGGACTGTAACGCTGAAGAACAAAATAGATCTTCAAGTCTTTAAGCGGCTTCATCATTATCGCCCAGTCAGTAGCCGAATCAATAACAAGGTCCACGAGCCTTCCACCCACAAACGACGCTATCTGTTGCGCCATCGTCTTGTCAACCAACCGTAAGTCCTTCGTGCGAAAAGCCATCTCCCTCTTATGCATATCATCAATGGCAAGACAGCCTTGGCCATACCCCAACTCCTTTAATGCAAGCACTTGCGATCTGACAATTCTTACCATAAGAAAACCTCAACTATGAAATAGTACGCGAACACGCTTAAATAAATTCGTTCCACAAGCCCAACACAACCTAACAAAGCCGCTCCGCCACCAGATTATATTTATACAATTCGTTAACGTTATTATGAATTGCAGATTAGACACTCTGGTGAACGGCGTTGAGTCTAGACCACTTCTTACTTCCAAAAGAGATTCTAATAGACGACTCAGGATGGAGCGACATCCTCCTAGGCGTAGTCATCGGAGCACTCAAACCTCCAGATCGAAGGTACATGGAACGCAGAATCCCCACATCATCCTTTCAGCCCCCTAACTTCAAAAACAAAAAATACCTAGAAGACGCCGTGAAGATTGCCGACGAAATCATCGAGGTTATGCGGCCTGATGAGGAAACCCACTTCAGAGTTTGCTCAGGATACGTTCTATCCAGCGTGCGCAGGCACCTGCAAAATCGGGGGTTTAGAGTTGAAAAATCCGAAGTCACAGGCGAACTTCGCGATATGGTTGAAAGGGGTTACATCAGATGGTGCGCCGAAGTTGGAGTGCCAGAAGAAATACTGAAAGGCAAGAGACGTTTCTGGACCATGCTGGAATGGGTCGCTGAGATGCCTCACCTGAGAGAAAGTCTCGTAAAGACGGGCTGGGCAAGTTGGGAACGAAAATGGCGAGAAGAAATCTTCAAGCCGCTTGATTTACGCCGTTAAGATGTTGGTTACTGCGATTTCTTCTGTTTTGTTTCTTGCAGTTTTTCCCATTCCAGTCTAGTTTGCTTAATTATTGAATCTATACTGTTTGGCTCCGAAAGATCAGCTATTGCATTCTCCAACTCGTACTTAACCAACGACGCCACTTCAATTGGCCTCAAGGGCTCATTCCTAGCCGCTTGATACGTTTTTAATGCGCGCAAACCAAACTTAACCATCAAACTTTGCAATTGCATTTTCAAATTCACTAACTCATCTCGACTTTCTTTCATTAACTGGTCAAAGTTTTCTGAAGCCGACATCTTTTTCTTTTCTGCCATCTTTCAACCACCAATTCAAAGCTATCCATATTTTCTTTCGTCTCATTATAACTTTTCTATTTCTTTTAAGAGAAAAAAATAGCAGCAAAGGCAGTTTAGATTGTTGGTTTGGTTGGATTATTTGAATTTCTGCAGTGATAAAAGCTGTTTGAGGTCGTTCTTCATCAAATTTATCCAACCATGTTCAAAATGGAAGGAAGCGTTATCGCTAATTATTCTGATCCTGCAGTCGCCTTTACAATCAGACTCTTTTTGGGGAATTTTCCCGCACTTCAGTTTGCATAAATCGTTAACATAATTGTTTATCCGCAGAAAGAGCCTTTCTGGCTTGAAAGTCGGCATATAGCGCTCCGAAATTCTCTGGATACCCTTTTGCACCATTTCCTGCTTTGCAGCATCTGTGAATCTTTTGCCTAAAAGAAACCCCTTGTCATAATCCTCCCGCTCCATAACCTCCAACATCTTTCTAACAGTGTCTATGCCAACAACTCCAGAGCTCGATTTGGAATTTACCACTCGCAACAAAATCTTTTCGTTTGATGCTTCATCCAATGCGGTTATATCTATTCCCTCATCCCATTTCTCCCTTTCCTCACAACTATAGTTCCGCACTGCCATCATTAATTCCGCTTCATCTTGAATACCCATCTTAACCCACTCTTTTTTCTACTATTTAATGGACCTCAGATCCTGTCAAAAGGCTACAGGTGTCTAATACTCTAAAACTATCGCCCACTGCTTATGTATATACTCGCTATAGTTAATATATTCTTCTATGAACAACGAATGTTCAGCACTCAAACTTTTTCCATCCATTACCTGTCATCGTCCACGTCACTTAATCCAAACCAAAACTGTTATCGCGATTACCAAGCCAACATCCTGAAAAAGCTGCTTTACCCATGATATTTCTACTACAAACAGCATGTTAGATTGCCAGAGCCTCATGAAAAATTTCCGAGATTACAGTTGAAAACCATTAAGGCGCCTCGATTTTTTGATGCTATCTGGTATAGGTTAGTTAAATAAATCTCTGCTTTTCTTATGCTGGTAAAATCCTTTCTTTTTGAGGATTAGCACAAACAACGGGGCAATGATTAGCAATGGCAAAATCGCCCAGAACGGAAATTCGGGGATTTCTGGCGTAGGAGTTGGTTCCAGAGATGGCGTGGCCGTAGGTGAAGGGGTTGGAGTTGGTTGAGGTGTAGGTGTGGGTGTTGGAGTAGGAGTTGGAGTAGGAGTTGGCGATGGGGAAGTGCCATACGGGACCATTAGCGGATAGCGATCTGTATTGTTAACGTCGATTATATATGGCGTGTCGCCTATGTTGTCGCCGTCAGCGTCAATGCCATCGTAGTCGCTCCAGTAGTTGCCACCAGAAGGGTAGCCATCGTCCCAAGTGTTATTTGAGTTAACAGAAGAAACCTGAATTGCGTTGTTTACAAAGTTGTTGTGGCATAGGGTGTTGTTTGAAGATGAATCGAGCCAGACACCGCAATTGCTATTATTTGTTATGTTATTTGCGGATATACTGTTGTTTGAAGACCCTATTGCAGCAACGGCATACTCATTGCTTGTCACATTATTTTCGGATATGATATTGTCTGAGGAAAAGAGGTCGATGCCAACCACGTTGTTTGAAAGGGTGTTTGCAGTTACAGTGTTGCTTGGAGACGAATAACCAAGCAAGACGCCCCAACTGTTGTTTGCTATTTTGTTTGCAGAAATGATGTTGTTTAGAGATTCAAATCCGCAATTAACACCAAATTGGTTGTTACTTATGTTGTTCCCTGATACAATATTGTTCGAAGAGTAGTCCAACCACACACCATAATAGTCCTGACTATTCGCTACGTTATTGGCAAATAGGCTATTGCCTGAAGACTGCATAAGGAGTATGCCAAAGTTTCCGTTCGCAGTCAAGTTGTTTCCAGATATGGTGTTGTTTGTAGAGGAGAAGAGGGCGATGCCGTCGTAACCGTTGTTTGCTACGCTATTCGCTGATATGGTGTTGTTCGAAGACCCGTATAGACCAATGCCGCCACCGCCAGTATCTGTTACGTTGTTTGCGGAGACCGTGTTGCTTGAAGAGTTTTCGATACCTATGCCAACCGTGTTTTCCGCAATGTTGTTTCCATGTACGTAGTTGTTTGAAGATAAGTTAACGTAGATGCCGTAATGGTTATTGGTGATTTTGTTTTCGGTCACGTTGCACCCCGCACTTATGCCACTTATGCTGACTCCGTTGTCCCAATTACTATAGTCACTGATTCTTTCTATGGTGAACCCGCTAAAAACCACATTAGACGCGTTAATGGTAACAACGCTTCCCGAAGCGTTTCCTTCAATGAGGGGATTGTTTATCCCGATCAGCGAAACGGTTTTGTTCAGTACTAACATTTCTGGGTAAGTTCCGGCATGAACGAAAATCGTGTCTCCATTCTGAGCCGAGTTTACGACCTGTTGAATCGAGTCTCCGGGGTAAACATGAAGGGTTGCCGCACCATTCACGATCACCACAAAACGTATGCAAACTATTGAAGTTGACAATAATAACAAGAGGAAAGCTATCGCTAAAAGCGCTTTTTTGTTCACAGGCATACACTAGTAATACATTAAACCACCCCTTATCTTTTGTGGAAGAACTGTTTTGGTAAGTTAAATAAAACGTTACGTTACCAAGCAAATGGTTACACTATCGCTCCACGGTTCAAACAGAGCTATCCATAACTGGAGGAGCCTTTTAACTTATTAGCCATAAAAAAGAAGAGTTGGGAAATCAGTAAGTGTAGAGAGCTGTTACAGTTGCAGTAACATTATCAACCTGTTCTGTGTTGCCTACTCCGACTTCTATCCCGCCGGGTAAGACGGGAAAAACCGCTATCCCACTTGTCCCCACCGTCACGTTATGGTCATAATTAACTCCATAAGAGGAGTAAAACACTCGAGCGTATGTTGTGTTACTCGTCGATTCAACAGCAACGGAAACATATCCCGCATACTCTCTTATGTTACTCCAAACAATGGTGTAGCCACTTGCATCCTGAGTAAAGCCTATGCCACTCACCAAATACTCTGTCGCGTTTAGATAGATTATGTCAAGATAGTTTAAAATTCGCAAGTTCAACGCTTGTACCGCGTTTTTGTAATCTGATATCGTGCTGTTAGCTTGTTCGAGATCAGCTTGAAGGGATGAAACTTGCGAATACAAAGATGAAACATGCGAATTCAAAGATGAAATCGTGCTGTCCTTTTCTGCTACTTGAGATTCTAAGCTGTTTACCATTGGCATGTAAACTGCAATTGTACCGACTAAACCAGCTACAAGAACAATGCATATCAATCCTAACGCAATGACCATCGTTCTGCTAACAATTTTCTTTTGACCCCTTTTTTCAGTCGTTTTTCCTATTGCGGACACGCGCGACGGTTGGGATAAGGCTTCTGATGTGGTTGAAGGTCTACTGGGTGGTGGCGCAGTTTTTTCTTTTGGCGTAACTTCTGGAGCTTTTGGAGTAATTTCTGGAGATTTGGGGGTAACTGCCGGAGTAATTTCGGTTGAAGACGGCAACTGCTTTTTAGTTTCTTCCAATCCTTTTGCGAAATCAAACAATTCTTTGCCCATTAGTTTTTTGATGTTGTCATAAGTCCCTTCCAATTCAACTTGAACCTCGCCTATTCGCACTGAAATCCTTGAGTGCTCTTTCTTTTGTTCATCTTCGTCTGACATATCTATACCTACGTTCTAGTTGGCAAGTTTCTATATAAAAATCTAGGCATTGACCGAGAGGCGTAGATTCTTTCTCTTCGAATCCTGTCTTTTTGGCGCGCGCAAAACTTTTTCCAGAAAAAAGGCAACCAAAAAGAGAGAATAGAGAGGTGGGTTTGGGCTCTTGCTATAATGGTCTCCGTCAGCAGCAAGCTTGTGACCTTGATTTTATTTATCGCTGCCATCTCCCTTTCTGGTTGTTTTGTTTGTCACCGACAAAATGGTATTAAAAGATTTTTCAGAATTAAACCCAAATCTACTCCTAGCGTTTTTTCTGACCTGTGCCCGATTTTTCTATCGACCTCGTCCCGCATGTACGCCTAGACCCTTTTTAGACTCTGATAATAAATTGCAACCCCACTCTAAACGCAAATTGTGAATTTACCTCCAAAAAGAGAGAATTGCAAAAGATGCTATCTTTTTTCCTTGTTACCTATTCTATATGTTGAAGTTTTGCTTGTTTTTCCATAGACATTGTTCAGGGCTTCTCAATCACCGTTTTCGTTAAGATGACTATTTTCATCACTTTTCCCTCTTCTAGAATCAAAAAAGTTCTTCAATGAAAAAACTAAAACTAAATCTAAAAAAAGTCCTTATCGAAATTATGGTAGACCGCTCTGCCGAACTTGCACTCTAAGAGAGTAGAAGAAGTGACTTGGATAACGTTTAAATTTCTTGCTTTTTATCTTCTTGATAGGAGGATTGTTTATGGCGTATTGTTCAAATTGTGGTGAAAAACTTTCCGAAGACACTCTCTTTTGTCCAAAATGCGGCACCAAAACAATTAAAGGCGTGGAAACAACCGCTCCAACCATTTCGGATGAATTAAAAGAGACATTTACTAAAATGAGCCAAGAGCTTGAGAAAGCTTTCTCTGTAGCCGCCAAGGAAATAAATGCTGCGTTTCAAACTGCGAGTGAAAACATTAAAAAATCGCTTCAAAAAGAGCCTGCGGTTTGTCCTAACTGCGGAAAGAAAAACCCAAGCGATGCCACTTTCTGTTATAAATGCGGCAAAAGAATAAAGGCTGAATAAGAAACGTGCGGTGTGAAGAAAGGAGATGACAAGCCCCCTTTCCCGCGCGTGCCATTTTAATTGTAGATTAGCATATGCACATTTTAGGTTTTATATATCCAAGGCGTTTAAGAACATCCAGAATTCTTCGACAGTTCTTATTTTTCTTATTTCCAAGTATTCTGGTTTAAAATTTGCTCCTTCTCCAGAAGACTCTTTGTAGTAACCTACTGTGTGGGGGTAATGTTGTTCAAATTCCGGATTATCCAAGACTTCTCCTAATTTGATGCATTTTCCAGGTTGGGCTGTTCCTCTTTTCCTGTCTGTGAGCATTACACTGTAGTTGCAGTATTTTCCCTTATTTCCGTACCTAGGAAAGGAAACTAGCCAGCCGATTTCCATGAAATGAAAGTTTTTGGTTTCGCTTTCCAACTGCAACTCAAATAGTCAAGGTGTGAAATGGCGATTTAAGCATTTCATGTCCGCATGCGAGCTTTTTCGATTTCTTATGGAAGTCTACTTCCGCAACGTTGATTTAAAATGGATAAGCTTTCGCCGGTCCCCTTGCAGAAAGGAGCGGGCTTGAATCCTGTTCGTCCCACTAATAATGTGCGCTAAATCTCAATACTTTTCATGTCTGCCACAACGAGGTAGTAGGCAGCTAACCCTTTCCAGTCCCCCCAGACCTTCGCAATCTGCCGCGCCTCTGCGCCAGTAATCATTTTTCTATCGCAGTAGTAATGCGAGATAACGCGTCGCAAGCCCAAATCGTCAGCAGGCAAGGCCTCTAACCGTTGCATTCCCCGGAGCATTGTAAGCTCAGCGGTCCAGACGCCAATTCCTCTTATTTCGTCAAGTTCCCGGATGATTTGTTCCGCGCTCTCATAGTTTCTGAGTTTCTCTAGGTCCAGTTTTCCTTGCGTTATGAGTGTGGAAACTTCCTTAATGTACTCAGCTTTTCGGAGGCTTAGGCCGCACTGGCGAATTTCCTCGATACTTGCGGAAGCTATGTTTTGCGGTGTAGGATAAGCATAGTAAGTGTTGCCTTCCAAGTCTAAGGTGCCGCCGAACTTTTTGGTAATCTTGCATTCTATAACGTTCGCTACTTTCAGCGAGATTTGCTGCTCAACAATTGAATCAACCAGTGCTTCAAAGACTGTTTGTGTTGTTGGATTTTTTAGTCCCCAGAGCTTCTGTGTTAAGCACGCCATTATTTTGTCGTTTTTTACTCCTTCGTAGAAAGGTTTTAGGTCAAAATCCAAGCTGAAAAGGGCGTTGGCAGTTTCTTCTGCTTTTTTCTTGTCTTCTTCCGTTATTGCGCTATTCGATCTGAGTTCAACAGATAGTTTTGGCTTATCAACAGTACTAGTAGATTTGATAGTAGCGAGAATGAGCTTGCCATTGACGCGTATTACTTGCCAAAACCTGCCATTTTTGTAGTTGCGGATTTGCTTATCACCATTAGCGAAGATTTCGCAGTTTAAGTCAAAACGGAACGGGGGCAAAGCAGCAATCGTTATCTTTTCAGTGTAAATCATTGTGTTTCATCCTGTAAGATCTATAACGGCTAAAAACGTTTCTTAGCAGTTACAAATAAGCCTCAATGCACACCTGTATCGTATTAGTTTTCCTAAAGGATTTTAACTTGAAGTTGGCGTATTAATAAGCGTCAAAGGATTGATCAGTCATGCGCATTGTGTTACGAATAGGCGGTTCAGTAGTGGCGTCTCCAGTCAACACAGAGTTAATGAGCAAATACGCTGACTTGCTAAGAACTCTGAAAGAACAAGGTCATGAAGTTGCGGTGGTTGTTGGCGGCGGATCACTAGCCAGAGAGTTTATTACTATTGCAAAGAAACTGGGACTTGACGAACAAGCTCAGGATGAAATCGCCATTTCTGTTTCACGGCTTTTCGCTCAGCTTTTCCTAAAAAAGCTTGGTGAGACGAGCGGCAGGAAGGTGGCTTTAACACTTAATGACGCGGCTGAATGCCTAAGCGAAGGCAAAATTGTGCTGATGGGCGGTTTGAAGCCGGGAATCACCACGGACGCGGTCGCAGCCTTAGTCGCTGAACGCGTAAAGGCTGACTTGCTTGTTAAGGGCACCGATCAGGATGGCGTCT
>CAZXCX010000003.1:0-20008 GCA_964639375.1 uncultured Candidatus Bathyarchaeia archaeon | reverse complement strand
GGCGGTTTTATGGGTCAAGATTAACCTGAATTCCTGTTTTGAGGGCGTTTAGGCTTAGTTTCTGACATATTCCGATTTCGGAATAAAAAGATAAATACAGATTTAAGCTAACTATTTTCAGGTGTAACCAGTGAATATTGAGACAGCAGAAGACTTGAAGAAGGCCCTTAAGGAGATAGGTTACTCCAACAAGGCAATAACAGAAATTATGAAATGGTACACCTAAAAGAAAATAGCGCCTGAACTTATCACAACCAAAAACCTCTCACGCCAAAGTTCAACCTGTATTTCATGCTTTATATAAGGGGGCTATAGTCTGCGCAGAGCACCAGAGCTAAAAAGCAATCTTAATAGCGTAATGGAGACACCTAGTCTATAAGGGATACTTTATGACCCATCACACGGCACTAACAGTTGCATTGAAACAGTTGAAAATAGCTGCTGAAAAACTAGACTTGGACCCTGGAATACACGAAATACTCAAAAAACCCAAAAGATCACTCATCGTTTCGGTCACAATAAAAATGGACGACTGCAGCATAGGCGTCTTCAACGGCTGCCGCGTACAGCACTGGGACGTAAGAGGACCTTTTAAAGGCGGCCTCAGATACCACCCCAATGTGACGTTAGACGACGTAACTGCGCTTGCAATGTGGATGACGTGGAAATGCGCCATCGCCGATCTCCCTTACGGAGGAGCAAAAGGCGGAATATCCTGCAACCCTAAAAAAATGTCACAAGGCGAACTGGAGAGGCTCACAAGAAGATACGTAAGCCTGATTTTTAATTACCTCGGACCACACAGGGATGTGCCAGCGCCCGATGTCTACACAAACGAGCAGACTATGGCGTGGATAATGGACACCTACAGCCAGCTTAAAGGCTACAGCGTTCCCGAAAGCGTCACTGGGAAACCCATAGAAATAGGGGGTTCCGAAGGAAGAGTGTGTGCAACGTCACGTGGCGTTGCGCTTTGCGCGAGAGAAGCAGCTAAGATTTTGAAATTAAACCTTAAAAACGCCACAGTGGCAGTGCAAGGCTACGGCAACGTCGGATACAATGCAGCGAGCATAATGCATAGCATGGGCTGCAAAATTATCGCGGTAAGCGATTCATCTGGAGGAATCTGCTGTCCAGACGGCATAAACCCCGATGAAGTACGCGCCCACAAATTAAAGACAGGCTCTGTGATAAATTACAAAAACTGCACCAACATAACAAACGCGGAACTGCTGGAGACAAAATGCGACATACTGGTACCAGCAGCCTTACAGAACCAGATAAAAAAGGATAACGCAGACAAAATCAGAGCAAAGATAGTGGCGGAAGGCGCAAACGGACCCACAACCCCCGAAGCAGACAAGGTGCTTTACGAACGAGGAACATGCTTAATCCCAGACATTCTAGCTAACTCTGGAGGAGTAACAGTAAGCTATTTCGAGTGGGTTCAAAACTTGACAAGGGAACACTGGACACTAGAAGAAGTTAACAAAAAGCTAGAAAACAAAATAACCAAGGCGTTCTATGATGTGTATAATTTATCAAAGAAAGAAGAAAGCGACATGAGAACAGCGGCGTTGATGCTTGGAGTGGGAAGAGTTGCCCAAGCAATAAGGACACTAGACCTTTGGCCATAGCAAGTGTTCATCACACTTTTAATTTCCCTAAATTCTCAAATTGTTTAATCTAAATCTTTAAACTGTTCTTCTTATATCCTGTCTCACTGCATAAATTAGAACCGAAGAGCCGAAGGGGAGAAAAAAGGAGATGTCCATGAAGATCAAGAATCTGGATTTTTGTTTCGAAAATTTACTTGTAAAAATTGTCGCCAACAGAAATTATCCCGAAATCCAACTTGCTGGATTATCCGCAGGCCCTTTCGAGGAAGGAAACGAATATGAAGTTCATTATTGGATAGCGCAAGAACTTGCAGAAGCAGGAGTTGTCCATTTCCGTGAAGACGACTGCTTAGACGCGACTAAACTTTACAAGATTCAATGGAAAGAACGGGTGCAAATAGCGGGGCAAATATCGGAACTCACAGAAGACTTCTACCCTAAACTCCGCCGCTACCTCGCAAACATAAAAGAGGAAATAAAAAAACACCCTGAGAAAGTGCAAGAATACGAGAAAGCCAAGCATTCAGCGTGGGACATCGTAAATTCCAGATTAAAAAAAATTGTTGCGCTATCTTCAGGTCCACCCCAAACCGAACAGATTCTAAAAAAATTTACAAGCGAGGAGAAATTCATTTACGCACAGCTCAACAAGATAATCAACGAGTGGAAAGCACAAATACTAGATTTTGAAGGAGAGAATGAAGCAGAATGACCAAAGAGTTAGAAACAGTAGACCCGCAAAAAAGTTTTCTTGAGTTCTTCAAAAAAGAGAAGTACCGCCAGAGAATCTCGCAGATGGTCATAGCGGGAAGAGAATCAATCACTATCGATTTTATGGATCTCTTCGCATTTGACCAAAGGCTTGCGGAGAGACTGATGGAAAAACCAGACGCCTTTTTACAGCACGCCAGCAACGCGGCATATGAACAGCTCGGAATCGAAGATTCGGAATACGCCCAAAAACTAGACAAAGTAACTGTTAGAATTGTGCAGCTCTTAGGAAAAGAGCAACTGCGAAAACTCGGCTCAAAACAGCTTGGAAAACTAGTTATGATCGAGGCTATCGTAGTCCGAGCCACGCCGGTTCGGCCCATGGTTATGAACGCAGCGTTCAAATGCAAACGTTGCGGGACAATAACGAATGTGGATCAAGCAGGTCCGTTCTTAAGAGCTCCTTTTGAGTGCAGTGATCCTTCTTGCAGACAAAAAGGACCCTTCGAGTTCGTTCAGGAAGAGTCCGCATTCATAGATTCGCAAGACCTTCGCCTACAAGAAAGGCCTGAAGACTTGCCGCCGGGTCAGCTTCCGCGCACGTTAAACGTGAAGCTCGTTGGAAGTGAAATAGTTGATCTTGCCAGACCTGGTGATCACGTTTCGATAGTTGGAATAGTTTGCGCGTTCGCGCCCTCACGCCCTGGAATCGGGAAACTAAGGACTTTCATTTTGCATTTAGACGCCAACTCGATAGGAGTCTTGGGCAAAGAGCCAGAAACATCACCCCCCTCACCCGAAGAAGAAGAGAAAATCCTTGCACTTGCCAAAGATCCGTGGGTTCATAGGAAAATAATGAATTCGATAGCGCCTTCAATCTACGGTTATGAGCATATTAAGGAATCTATCATGTATCTTCTCTTTGGCGGTGTATCAAAAAGCCTCCCCGACATCACCATAAGAGGGGAAATGAACGCCCTTTTGATCGGTGATCCAGGTACAGCAAAATCGCAACTTTTGCAGTACGTGGCGAGAATAGCGCCGCGTGGCTTGTATACGTCAGGACGTGGAACAACCGCCGCAGGTTTAACCGCGGCTGTAATACGAGAGAAAGGAGGCAGCATGAGCCTTGAAGCCGGCGCATTGGTGTTAGCCGACAAAGGAATAGCATGCATAGACGAAATGGACAAAATGCGGCCAGAAGACCGGGTCGCAATACACGAAGCCATGGAACAACACACCGTTTCAGTCGCAAAAGGTGGCATTGTCGCCACATTAAACGCTCGAACCGCGATACTTGCAGCAGCCAACCCTTCCTTAGGCAGATATGAACCGCATCGAACCGTGGCTGAGAACATATCTCTTCCGGTGACAATTTTGTCTCGTTTCGACCTGATTTTCGTGTTAAGAGATGTGCCAAACAGAGAGGCTGATGAAAAAATGTTGGCGCACATCCTTGAGATTCACAGGAGAGGATCAAGTCCCGTAGAACCACCAATAGAGGCGGATCTAATGCGAAAATATGTAAGCTATGCTAAAGCAATTAGACCGGTGCTAAGCAATGCCGCGGTGAAACGTATTGGTGATTTCTATTTGGCGATGCGCTCAGCAAGCGAAGCGGAAGGGTCGCCTGTGGCAATAACTGCGCGCCAACTGGAGTCACTCGTTCGTATAGCTGAAGCAAGAGCGCGCGTAGCGCTGAGAAAAGAAGTTTTAGCTGAGGACGCGGAAGCAGCTATAGCGATTATGAAGAGGTCTTTGGAAGAGGTTGGAATAGACGTAGTCTCATACAAAATGGACATAGACCTCATAATGACTGGAAAACCCAAGAGCGTCAGAGACAAGCTGCACGTAGTTCTTTCAGTGTTGATTGCGCTGGAAAAAGAAACAGGCATAGTTGAAAAGGCAGCACTTATAAGCGAGTTAGAGTCAAAGCATGAAATTCCACGGTCCGAAACAGAACGCATGGTCGGACAGTTATTGCGCGAAGGCACAATCTATGAGCCTAGAGAAGGCTGCCTAAAGAAAACATGAGAAAAGGTAAGGACAAGGGATAATGAAGGCAGTAATGGTCGTTGCTGGCACAAGACCAGAAGTAATAAAGATGGCGCCTGTTGTAAGAGCGCTGCAGAAAAACAAAATCCCCCTTAAGTTTGTTCATTGTGGTCAGCACTACGACTATAATATGGCGCAGCAGTTCATTGAAGACCTTGAACTTCCACCGCCAGACTACACTTTCACAATTAATGCCTCTTCGTCTGGTACACAGACAGCGCGGATAATGATGTACATGGATGAATTGCTGAAGAAAACTACTCCAGCCTTGGTTTTGGTTGAAGGCGACACAAACAGTGTACTGGCAGCAGCGTTAGCAGCGAATAAACGAGGAATACCCACGGGTCACGTGGAGGCTGGTTTGAGAAGTTTTGACCTGCGAATGCCAGAAGAACATAACAGGCGCTTAACGGACCATATATCAGAATACTTGTTCGCCCCAACTGTAAGAGCAAAAGCAAACTTGCAAAGAGAGAACGTTTGGGGCAAAATCTACGTGACTGGAAACACCATTATAGACGCTGTTCTTCAACATTTGCCAATAGCAGAGAAAAAGTCTGAAATACTGAAAAGAATTCGTTTTAAGAAGTTTGCTTTAGCAACAGCTCACAGAGCGGAAAACGTGGATGATTTGGCGGTTCTTAAGAATTTTATGGATGCTTTTGCGGAATCGCCTGTGCCGGTTGTTTACCCGATGCATCCGCGCACTAAGAAAAGGTTACGCGAGAATAAGATGTACGCGCAAATCAAGAAACGCGGAAATGTTCAGATTCTGCCGCCTCTTGGTTATTTGGACTTTCTGGTGCTTATGAAAAGAAGCGAGTTGATAATAACGGATTCCGGCGGGATTCAGGAAGAAGCTACCGCTCCATGCATTAGGAAACCTGTATTAGTGATTCGCCTCTCAACTGAAAGACCGGAAGCGGTGGAAACTGGATTCGCCAAAGTTGTCGGAACCGAGAAGAATAAGATTTTGGCGGCTATAACAACAGCATTAGCAAGAAGAAAAGAATTACCTAGCATTTCTCCTTTTGGAGATGGAAATGCAGCGGAGAAAATAGTGGATGTAATTCGGAAAGATTTCTTTTCTGCTTAAGAGATGTACGTGATTTTTTTGTCTTCTTCTTTGCGTGTTTCCTCAGCTTGCAAAGCCCTTTTTTCTTCAATCTTCTGTAAACGCGTCACCATGGTTTCCGCCTTGGCAATTTCTTCGTTCAACCCAGTCAAATCTACTTCAAAATTGAATGTGGTTTTCAACACTTCTAAAACGCTTCTTGCAGCCAAAGGATCGGGTAGATAGCCGCGGGTTTCTCCCAAAAGGCAAAGCGCATTAATTTTCTTAAACCGTGCCAGCCCGAGTATTAATCCTGCAGTGCCAACTATGGGGCTTCCCGAGTTACTCACAGCGGCACCTGCTTGTAGCGCCTTATCCAGAAGGTCTTGGGCTGTGGCGGCTGCGAAGACTTTGGGTTTGTCCTTTGCCTCCATACGATAACCGCCGATTGTTACAATTGTTTTCACATTATGTTTCTGAGCGAAATCAAGCATCCGATCGGCAATTTCGTACTGTCCCTCGATGGTTTGTGACTGGCTATCACCAGTAAAGAGGATTAAATCGTTTGCTCCTTCCTTGTTTTTCCAAAAATGAAATGATCCTCGCAGAAGGCGAACGTTTCCTTTTTTGTTCACGAGTACGAAATAGGGAAAATGTGGAGAATAAAGATGCGCAAACTTTTTGGCGTTTAACTTTTTAATCAGGTAACGTATGGCGATTTTACCGACAAGCCCTAAGCCTGGAAGCCCTTCGACCAGAACGGGATTATTGAGTTCGATTTGTGTGAACTCTTTAATGTAAGTGTCTTTCATTTTGTCAGCTACTCCTTTTTCATAGCCATCCTGTATTTGAGGTATTTATCGGCAGGAGAAAATTTTGGTGGATGAGGTATTCGAACGGTTCCGCCGCAGTAGGGGCACCCATCCTTCTTCAAAGTATATTGTCCACATTTCTCACATTTCCTTAAGAGCCAAACCATTATTTTTCCCTTCTAAAAGTGCCTTGACCGCCAGCCTTGACGACGTTTGACACAACACTTTGGGAGACTTTCTGCAGAACTTCCTCTGCGCGTTTGTAGTTTTCCGCCAATACTTCAACGCTGTATTTTGGGGCAGCGATTACGTAAAACCGTACGTCTGCATCTTTTGTTTTTTCTGCCTTTTTGGCGTTAAGGAACGAATCTTTGATTATTTTAACTCCGTTAGGCTTCATGCAACGGATTTCAAGCGTGCCTTTAACCTTCACCATTTTCACGCGAATTCGTTCTTCTGCAACTTCAGCGAATGCCTTTGCGAGGTTTTCAGGTACTCCTATTTTCGTCAAGGCTTCAGGGCCTTCTTTTACTGCTTTTTCGAAACCTTCGTATAATCCGTACTTTTCTTCTATGAGTGCCCCTGCTTTCGCGTAAACTTCTTCGTTGGGTAAACCAAGTTTTTCTGCGACGTTGCGAAGCAGGGTTTCGGCTTTTCTGTCTTGTTTCCACGAACGTATTTTTTCGATTTTTGCTCTTTTGGTGACGCGTCTGAGGGATAAGTCTATATGGCCTTTTTCCAAGTCTACGCGTAAGACTTTTAATACTGCTTTTTGTCCTTCGCGTACGAAGTCGCGGATGTTTCTTATCCAAGAAGAGGAAATTTCGGAAACGTGCAACAGCCCGCGCTTGTTGTATTCATCGAGTTTGGCGTAGGCGCCGTAGTCGGTGACGGTTTCTATGGTGGCGATTACGAGGTCTCCGGGTTCGGGCCATTCGGGTTTGTGTTCGGCCATTTTTGTTTTTCTTCCTATTCAAAGACTGTTTGTATTTCGCCTTTTATTTTGGCTCTGCCGCCTGTTGGTTCTGCGAGTGTTTCGCCGCAGACGTTGCAGGTGACTTTGTTTACGGGGTTGCTGTAGAGTAGTTGTTCGTTTCCGCATTTTAGGCATTTTACTCGTAGGAATCGGCTTTTGGGTTTTGGGATGAGTTTGTTCCATTCTGTCATGCGTTCGCCTCCGTGTTAGGTTATTGCGAGTTTTCGTAGGCGTATGCCGTCTTTGTGGCGCATGTAGCCGCATTTTTTGCATTTGAGGCGTAGAGTTTGTTTTTTGGTTGTTTTGGCGAATTTGCGTTGAAGCGGATATTTCTGTCCGCCGTAGCCTTTTTTTTCTCGTTTGTGATGGCGTTCGCCTTTCGCTAATGCGCGGCGTTTTCCAGCCTTGTAGAGGCTGACGGTGTGAACTTGATGAGTTTTGCATTTTGGACAATACGTCCTGACTTGTTTGGGAACATCCACGTTGACCACTATCCAACTTTGCAATAGAGAAAACATACGCACACTTATACTTTTTCCGCTTTTCTCATTGTTCTCTAGCGCTCTGCACAGACTATAGCCCCCTTATTTAAAGCATGAAATTTAGGTTGAACTTTGGCGTGAAGCTGTGTTTCAGTGTTTGGATTAGGATTAAAATTTAATCCGCGACCGCAACTAGAATCTGTTGTTTCTGACCGCGTGTTCTCACGGGTGACTGGCTGAGCAGAATGCACATCCTTTTTTAAACCGAGTGCTCACCGTTATATTACATTCAATTTGGGTTTGGTAGCGTAGAATGCAAGCCGTTCTGTCACTCCTTAAAAAACACGAGAATACGCTGTTGAAGCTGTTGCCGTTGCTGGCGTTTGCTGTGCCGCTCTTGTGGCTGTACTTGTTGGACCCAGCGTCGTTTGAGTTGATGTGGAAAGGCAGAACCTTCCAACTGTTCTTCGTATGGCTAATAGCCTTAGAATTAATCCTCAGCTGGGAAACCATCCAACCAAACAAGATGGACAAGCCGACTTCAGCTAAAACAGTCGCTTTCATAACAGCTTTGCTGCTTCCTACGGTGTACGTGGTATTGTCCAACTATTTGGGATTAAACGCTGCCATTGCGGACGCGTCGAGACAAAGCGGCGTCACATGGTGGAACTCAATGGCGCTCTCAACAGAATATCTTGTTTTCACGGTTCTCTTCTGCCTGATGATTTTCCTGCAGTTTGGAAAAAAAGGTCTAATGGACTTTTCGGTTCCCGCCTTCTTTCTCGGGGCTGTCGGAGCACTGTACACAATCGACAACGTTTACCCTTACGGACAATTCACACCGTTCCAGCTGCTTGTCCCCACCACAGCCACCCTCGCAGCCGCCGTGCTAAGCGCAATGGGCTACCAAACCAGCTTAGCCACCGCAGGCAGCATGCCTCGCTTAACCGCAACCGACCCCGCCAACCCCTTAAGAACCGCCACATTCGACATAGCATGGCCCTGCGCAGGCATCGAAAGTCTCCTCATTTTCACGGTGGTAGTTTTGCTATTTTTGAAAAGAATGCCAATCTCCTTGAAAGCCAAAATAGGCTACTTTGCGGTTGGCGCCGCAGTCACCTATTTCATCAACATCTTGAGAATAGTCGCTATTTTCACAATTGGAATGAACGGAGGAGACGTGCAAATGTTCCACTTCTATTACGGCCCATTATACTCGATCGCATGGATCGTATCGTATCCCCTGATAATCCTTTTAAGCCAAAGCCTATGGCGCAAAATCGCGGACAAAAGGGACAACAAAAAACCTCAAGGAAAAAAAGAAGACGTTAACACTTACCCGAAACCCATGTAATCCAGTTTAGGAAACCTCAACCAACTCCGCCAAGCCCTGCTTAATCAAGATTTTAGCGTTCTCCACAGGCACAGACGCCACATCCTCCACCATAAAAGGCCCATAAGTCTTCATGTCAGCCCCAATTACCGCAGGAACATCCTTAATGAACCTTAAGGCAACTCTTTTATGCGCTTTTTCCAGGCTCACTGCTAAAACCTGACCCCGCAGAAGGCCTTCCACAAACCTTTGATACGCCTCTGCGAAAGAAAGAAACCCCGCACACATCTTCGCCTCTTCAACCGCCAACAAACCCGAAGGAATTTTCTGGTTCTCACTGATTATCTTCATCAATTTTTCGTACCGCAACCAAACCAGTTCCCGCAGCATGCGCTTAACATGTTGCATCTCATTTTCAAGGAGGCTTGCCTTCACCGTTTTCTTATCAAGCATCCTATTTTCTTCTTTAATCCTCCGCAGGTAATCCGCAATCCGCGCGTAAAAGTCAAGAGGCAAGCTTCCCAGCGCAGCGCTTTCCATTTCACACCGCCACGCAGCATAAAGCTCATCATACATGCCTAGCTCGCCACCTCAGCTCTACCCTTGCAAATGAGCAGTATAGCCGCGGCTGTTGGAAGCTCAACCGTTCGATTTTTGTAAGGACCCAACACGTTTCCACCCAACCTGAATTCCGGCGCGTCCGAGACAAACACTTTCACCGCGCCCTCTTTAAAAGCTACTGCCTCTTCGAACGGATCGAAATCCGCGAGGTTCTTGGCTGGAAACTCGACTTTCTTCAAGCCCGTTTTGCCGTGTAAGGTGCCATTCATTCGAATCAAGCGGTGCGTGTCCGTGGTGACAACCGTGTCAATCTTTGCGGATTCAAGATACTTTACGTATTCAGCTAGTTTTTTCCACGTTCCAACGCCGATGCCTTTGACGCTGTCCCATCGACCTTCTTCCAAACAACGTTTCAGAATAGCCTCTCTGTTTTCCAAAATGGCAGCATAGCCTTTTATTCCAGCGTTTTTCAGGTCTTCTTTTGTGGCATTCATGAGGAATTTTTGGAGTCCCAGTTTTAGGCGCTTGTTCCAGCCGAAATCGTGCAAGCTAAAAACACGCGAACCGCGTCTCCTCTTAGACCCATATTTCGCTTGATCATCTAGTATGGACAGTCCAAGTCCCGAAACGTAATCAACTATTTCCTTGCGAGCCATAACATCAAGCGGCTTAACAGCCTCATTTTCAATGTGAACGTGGTATCCTCGATTACCTGAAAAAAACACGCGTATCTCTTGGGGGGAAAACCCGAAATCCTTCTCCAGCATATCGATCAGCTTTACGGTTTCCTCTTTAGCGGATTCCAAGCAGAGTTCACAAGACCAAGTTTTAGTGTCAAACTTTTGTCCTTTGCAAATTGGGCAAGTTTCAGGTGTGATGCCTTTTCCGCTGAAACCGCACTTGCTGCAAGCCCACTCATCATGAACTTTATTACAGGATGTAGGAATGTGGTCAGCGTCTATGTCGAAGACCAAATCTGCGCCAAGCCAGCCTTTCTTATCCATCTCAGCCTCTGGATTTTCGTAATAAGCGCAAGAGTGATAAACATCTGAAGAAACATTTTGGCTGAGAAACAACTTTAGATCTTTCGGACTTTCAAAACCTTTGTGTCTCAACATGATTCGTTCTTTAAAGAGGAGAAACCCCATTTCCCTCTGGTCAAGCAAAGAAGGAGAAGGAATAATTGTGGATGGGCTGCTGTAAAACTCGGAAAATTTTTCATAAACGAAATCTCGGGAAGACATAGCCGTCCCATCCCTTGCCCCTGTCATATCGATTAGATGATTCCACTTACCCAAATTTAACCATTAACCTCTTGCCTAATATTCGAGATTAAAGCCTCAGCACTTTCTTCCAGCCATCCAGAACGTGTAAGGGATTAAAAGAAATTCCGCCAAAAGAAAGCACAGCCACCATGAAAATCAGCCAGAGCATCGTGGCATCCGCCTCTCTTTTCTTTTTAGGAATCAGCGCGAACGCAAAGAAGAAGGGCAGATACCAAATTTGGAAATACGGCATCGTAAAACTAGGCAGCAGAATGAAGATGGCGGAGAGGGAAAGCAAAGGGTTTTTGTTAAGCAGATAAATCGCAAAAAGCAGAGTTACAGTTAAAGTTAATAACACCGCAAACGACTGCGTCGCCCACGGTATCTGCGTGTGAGAACTGAAGGCGTTAATACCATTCATCACAAACTCTGGTCTTGTTTCCATCAAAAAAGGCGCGCTTAAAACAGCGGTGAACACGACGATTACGGCAAGCACAGCAGCGGCAATTACCGCCTTGTTTTTAATTATACTGGAGAACCGTTGCCTCTCAAAGAGCTTTAACACTCCCACTATTATTAGAGGTAAAAAGAACATGACTGGTTGGTATTTAAAAGTAACAGAAAGCGCCATAAACAAAAGGAAATAGTCATACCGCCCATCCAAGTACAGGTTTACAGCGATTAAGGAAAACAGGAACGGGACAGCGTCAAACATTCCATTAGCCGAGTAAACGATTAGAGGCACGTATAGGACGTATATCCCCAACAACTTTAATAGAAGAAACATTTTCTGCTTCCAAAAGCGCTCAAGAAAATAATACAAGCTAACGTGAGAAAACAAAAGGAAAACGGCTATTTCTATTTTGAAGACAAAAATCTGATTAACCCCGCTCTGCAGCATGAAACCGAATGGAAGGAACAAGAAGATGCTGCCCAAAGGATATAGATGAGGCATCTGCGGCCATGTCACGAACTTGTAATAGGAGTCATCATTGCTGGCTAATTTTCCCAGCGGCGTATCAAAAATGGAAAACCCAACCTTTGTAAATAAACTTGCGGAGTACGGATGCCTCGCATGGTCCGTATACCAATTTTCAAATGTTGCAAAAGGGTTGGTGTTCACTAATAGAAGAAAAAACCAGAGTGCGAAGGACAACAGGATTAAGATTAACAGTATCCGACGGCTTTTCTGGCTTAAAAACTGCGCTTTGTGTTCATCCGCCCTAAGCACTGAGGATTCATGGAGAGCGGGTTTAAGCAACAGCAGTGTTATGGAGCCCAAGCTAAAGATGAACAAGACTTTAGCGGGAGTAGTGAGCCACGAAAAGGGGAAAACAACTTTTGGTTTCTGAACTGCCACTTCAAATTGAATTTCGTTTGCAGTATTTGAGTCGGTGAAGAAAACTGCCTCGTAATAGTCAGCGCCAGCAGTAAATGAATACTCAATATCTGCCGCTGACACATTGGAATAACGAGTGCCGTTGTAAGTCGCTATTGAAAAGTTGATAGGTGAATTCGCCAGGTTACGAATCGAGATTGAAATGTCCTCGCCACCTTGAAAAGAACCTAAACCGTGTCTCCGCATTTCCAACGGCGTTAATCTAAAAGAATCATCGATAATGACATGGGTTTCCTTGTCACCAGTGGCTACGGGATACAGACTCACAACCGCAATAACTACACTTAATGCGAGCAACACCATAGCGCCAAAAAGAAAAACTTTGGGCACGGCACAGTGTCTCATCAATGTCTTCCTCGGTATGTGGAGATATTTCATGTTTCCGTATTCGAAAGCATATGCCCTATTGCATTATTTTAATTTCCGTATAATTCTGAGAAAATAGGTCATTGGCTGAAGTGAAACGCCCATTTTTCAATTCTTAGCTGTTTCGTCGCGCCGCTGTTTTAAAAACGTAGGAAATGTAGCTTTGAATCTCTGCTAACGAAAGTTTTGACTTTCCATGTTTTCTGTTGACAAACAATATGGGACTCTCTTTAACACTGAACCCCCTCAAAAGAGCTTGCCTTACAGTTTCGATTTGAATTTCGTAGGTTTGGCTGTGCAAACTGCCAATAGCTCCTTTTAGAAAGCGTGTAGAATAGCAACGGAAGCCGCTTGTGCAATCTCGAAGTTTCAAGCCAACTAAAAATTTAGCTACAACGTTTGCAGTTCGGCTAATTATTTTTCTTGCACATGACCACCCAGCTATTTTGCCGCCTCTGCAGTATCGGCTTCCTATGACTATACCACACCCACTTTGCATTTTAAATAAGAGCTGCGGCACGGCTTTTGGGTTATGTGAATAATCGGCGTCCATGGTTACAATAAATTTCGGCGCGGACTTCAGAGACAAAAAGATTTTGAATCCATCTGTTATTGCAGTTCCTAACCCGCGTTTTCGGGGTCTAACACAGAGAAGAATGTTGCTATACTTTTTCTGCAGATTTTTTACGGTCTCTGCGGTTCTGTCGGGACTAGAGTCGTCTATAACCAGTATTGAAGTGTTTAGCTGGAGATTTTCGATTTCATCAATCAAGTTTGCTATGTTTTCCGCTTCTCGGTAGGTGGGGAGAATCACACCGACTTCCGAGGTGACACATAAGTCACCTGTTAACTGATAAGACATCCAGACCCACTTGAATTATAAGCAGTGGCAGTGAATTAATAAATTTTAAGAAAAATGTGCTAACTTGTTTTTGATGAATTTTGTTGGCTTGACCGCTTCTGTTTCTGTCTATAATAAGCTAGAGGATGGCGAACCCATCGACATAAATCATCACTATTTACGCAAACACCATGGGTCTGCAGGGTCACGCACTGGGGCGGATTATATCGTGTTCTGGAACCTCTTTCCCCCGCGATATGCTCAATTTGATAGCGAGTTAACCTTTCGTTATAATCTGAAAAACTCTTGAACAACTCAGTCACCTTTTCCGGAGACATGCCAATATTTATGAGAAAAGAAGTTAAGGTGAATCGGCCCACATGCGAAAGATGACGACCCTTCGACGCAGCTTCATAAAGGGCCACGATACACGGCGGAAAAGCTGATTGCGTCACAACCTTAGGAAAGCCCTCCATCTCCTCCTGACCAATCTTTTCCTTGGCTAATTCCATTAACCGCTTTGCCATCTCCGTTATTTTCTCTGGTAAGTTTGGAAGTTTCGTTGCTTCCAGTCTTTTTTCAATGCGCCGTTGCACCTCTTCTTGCAGCAGTCTCGTAACATCATGCTGGTTTAGGT
Source organism: uncultured Candidatus Bathyarchaeia archaeon (assembly GCA_964639375.1). Classification (GTDB taxonomy): domain Archaea; phylum Thermoproteota; class Bathyarchaeia; order Bathyarchaeales; family Bathycorpusculaceae. The sequence continues at coordinate 5,897 of CAZXCX010000003.1, read as the reverse complement.
AAACTTTCCCATTTGCCAAAAGACGATTTACAAGTTTCCACTTCTTGTCCCGTAAATGTGTGGTATTCCTTAAGTAGTCAGTGAAATTGAGCGCGAATTCAAGAGGTATCGCAGAGTCTTGATTCAGCTCAAGATTCCAACCGAAGTCCAGCGCAATTGCCACAATTCTTTCGCGGTTTTCAGATTGCATATCACTGAAAGCTTGTTTTGCCTCGGCTAGAGCATATCGTTTCTTAATGAAAGAATTCTTGATAGCGATTGCCAACATAATGGCAACAGGAAAAGAGGTGATCTCCACATCGTTTTCGCATTTTTTGCCAACAGAAACAGACAAAATTGCTTCTTTAACTCTTTCTTCAGCACGGTTGAGAATTTGTGCCATCTCAGGATTTGTCAATTCTTCAATTTTCAAGCCTAGTCTTTTCATGTACGCTGCGGTTTCTTTCAGAAAGGGATATTTTGCCAAATCGGTTTGAGTAAATCTCACCGTTTCCATTTGCATGTTACAGTTCTCATTATTCGGTTTCGATTCTTGGGGCTAGGAAGAAAGTCAGTTTTCCCTCTTTTGTTTGTTGAAAGTCTATTCTTACGGGCATGTCGGTCGAAAATTCAAGAGTGGCAATGTCAGATGTGGCTGATGCAGCCTTTATTATTTCGGACAAGTAGCTTAGGCTGAACGTCGCCTTTGAATTCTCTTTTGTCTCTAAGTCCAGCAAAGCATCGCTTCCTTTTTGAAGCGTTATTGTCGCGCCCATCAAATCGCCTGAAGCGTTCAGAACCAGTTTCTCTGCGTCCGCCTCTATTCGTACGTGATCGCTTACCAGTTGCGCGTCTTCTATTGCCTGGCTCAGGCCTTGCGTTGTAGTTTTAGCTTTTACATTGAAGGTTATCTTTGGTGTGGGCACTTCTTCTTCTGATGCTTCAAGCGTGGGCATAGTAAAGTTTCTGCTGTACTTTCCTGTTACTTTGATTTGCAAGCGTCCCGTTTTCTCGTCGAGGGATAACTCTACTGCCTCGTCCTTGCCCGTTCGCTTGAGCAGTTTCAGCAGCTCGCTTATGTTTATGCACATTTTTGCGGGTTCTGCGCATACATATTCTTCGAAGATCGTTTTGGGCCATTCGAAATCAATCATGGCAACGCGAGATGGGTCCATTGCTCGTAGTTTCAAGCCTTCAGGTTCGATTTTGAAGGTAGCCTCGTCTACGAGAATGGAGATTGCAGTAGCCATGTCTCTTAAGAGTTTAGCGTCAGATACTTTGAGCTTAAACATTCCCTTTTTCCTCTCTTCTAATGCTATGTAGCGATGTTATAAAGATTTACGCACTTAAGCGTAATGCTTATACATAAATTTTTTCTTGCAAAGTCCTGTTCAGCTAGAAGCACCACTTGCGCCGAGAAGACACCTGCGCTAGCTGTACTCTCTGAACGTGTAATTACATTTTGTGCAACGTAGAAACTGAGTTGAAGATTCGTCGGCGCCTCTCGTCTGCACCTGCCAGACATAAGCGACGTTATTTCCGCATTTTGGGCATTCAATTCGAACGGTTGGGAGTGTCCGTAGTTTTTGTTCTTCTTTGCCTATTACGGCTACAAATTGTTGCGGATCGTGTTGTATGACCTTGCCGATTTTCGTTTCCACTTTCTTGCTTGACTCTTGTTTTTTGTATCCGCATTTGGGACAGACAAGGACTAACGAGACCTCTTTGCCTTTCTTGGATTTTTTAGGCTCGAGGCGGGAACCGCATTTCGGGCAGAATTCCATGATTTGTTACTCCGTTATCCGTTTTGGATTCCCTTTACGTGGTCTCTTTTAAACTTTTTCTAATTTGAGTCTATATTGAGACTATACCTGACGCTATAAGATGCGCGACACGTAAGGCTTCTGGAATATTACTTCGTGTTGAGGTTAACCGCAGAATCTTTTGGGCGTCATCTCGAGAGATTCCGGCGACTTGCATGTAGATTTTCTTTTTCCCGCTTCTAGTTGGCACTTCGGAGATTTCTTCTGTGTTGAGAATTATGTTCCAGCGTTCTTGGCTTTTGGGCAGGTTTTTGAGTGCTTTGTGGATTTTTTCGAGATTGGGTTTTTCGCGTGTGACTGTTATGACGGGAAGCTTTGTTGTCGCGTTGAGTGTTTTGATGTTTACTATATTGAAGCCGGCGAATGTTACGCCGTTTAGCATTATTACCCGCAACTGCTTGTAGTGGGGTGAGCTGGTTATCATGGAAGCTATCTTTTCAGTGGCGTCGAAGCCGTCTACTGCTATTTTGGTGTGCATTACGCCGTCGAGCCAGTAGCCTCCTCTGAAAACAACACCTATGACTGGAACTTGACCTTTTGTGTGTGGGATGAATGGACAGTCGTCTACGCCTATGACGCGAATTTCGGGTTTGATGACACGGAAGCTTTTATGTTTCAAAATAGTTTTCCCTTGGCGATTTGGTTGTTAGGTATTTTGTGAACATGTTATAAGTTTAGCGTGTTTTTGGGCGGGGTCTCGGAGAGACTAGTCCCTCCCTTATATGTAGATTGAACATTAATAAGGGGATAATAAAGGAACCAACCCGTCAAAGGTTTGCTGGGGCAATGGCAGGCTAATTGGAGAATTATGCGCGGTTGTTTCGGGTTAGCAAACGGGGAGAGAAATTATGCTTTGAGAGCTTTTTCCAGCGCCTTTCTGAAGGCTTTGTTCGCTTCGCGGGCTTTCTCCGCGGCATTCCTCAACGCTCCTTCAGGTTTCGCGGTGCCTTTCATCCTAACGTAAATCACAGGATTCGACGCTAAAGGATGAGGTATATCATAACCAGCCAAATCCACACTCTCGTCTTCCAAGAGCTTCTTCTGCAGCAGGTTACAGAGACCGTGCCCTGCACCTTCGACTTCTATTCTAAGTTCATTCGCCGTCTTCTTTAACACTTTGACTTTCAATCTCAACCTGCCTCCTCTTTCGGTTATACCTCCTCTTTCCCATAATCAAAGGCGATTTTACGCCTTTCAACGTTACCGCATTTCGGACACCGCATCTCATGCCGCTTTGGCTCCAGCAAATTTGAACAGTGAGAACAAAAAGCGTACACTACACCTAAACCTTTATCATTAGTGGAAAGATGGTAAATCTGGTTCTTGTTGCTTATAACCTTAGTCCGTATTATGTCACCCGGCTTGCACACTTCATTCATAGATGTAACATACCTCTCCTGCACATCAGAAATGTGAAGGATGCCCGTGAAAACACCTGAAAGCCTCTTAGAGCCTATCTTGAAAATTCTAACTAGAACATTGTCAGATTGAGCGTTGCCAACTTGGCCTACGACTGTGGTTGCGACTTTTGGAACGGTTGCGCCGCTAATTAATGGGTAAACAGAAACGCGCTTGCTCAGTAAATCCATTAACGCGCTACCAACGATCTTAGAGTAGATCACACCGTCCTTTACATACGTTCCAGAATCCGGAATGAATTCTTCAATAACACCTAAGCGCTCTCCAGGTAACACTAAATGACCGCTTTTATGTCCAGATGATTTCAGATTCATGCAATTTCCCTTTGCCGTGAAATATAAGCGATACAGAGGCATTCTCTTAATGGGTATATCCTAAGTTTCTAAGCTTCTCAATAAACCTTTTGATTACTTCATCCAAAAACGCTGCAAAACGCCAAAGTTTCTTGTTCGGTTTATCAGTCACTTCTCTTTATTAAGTACAAGTCAATTACAAAGTCATGTTTCATTTTCGTGTGGAAGTCAAACATGCGCGGAATAGTCATGAGCATGGCGTAAACCGCTTTGACCACGCCGTGGTGGCTCTCCACAAACTTCTCGATAAATGGGGAAGGAGCAACCTGTAGCAAACTTCCAGGGTTTGCTTTCAGCCTTTTAATTAATTGCTTGTCTCTGTGCGGGTGATTGTGAAGCGAGTACACTACGTTGCCAACCTCCAAAGCTTTTTCCAAAAACTTTCGGTCGGCAGCCCGCCTCTGCACGCCGAAGGGCGGATTCTGCAAAACCGTGTCAAACTTGCCCGTTATCGCGCTAATATCACCAACAACCCAGCTGACATTTGTTTCTAATCCTGCCTTCTCCGAATTTTCAGAAGCAGTGTTTATCGCCATTTTATCGACGTCAACACCTACAACACGCTGTGCTCCCAAATAAGAAGCGGCTAGAGCGAGCCTACCAGTGCCACAGCCCAAATCTAAAACTGTTTTGCCAATAATGTCGTCATTTGTGTAGGCAGCTAGGTAAAGCACTGTCGCTGCAATCGCTTCTGAGACTGTGTATTGCTCAAGGCTAGCTTGAGGAGAAGGATGGGACTCTATTTGGGATAGAAACCGTTCCAAGTCTAGTTTTCGAATAAGCCTTTTTTGATCAGGTTTTTCCATGAAGATTCTCCGGAGACCACCATAAATTCGTTCACGGTTAACACGGGCTTTAGGAATTTTGAGGGGGCGTCAAGAGATATCCGTGGACAAGCAGTGTTCACATACGCATCGACTGTTGGAAACTCCATTAGCGCCTCTGGCAAGATTTCCCTAATTGCAAAGAGGAAAGCCATTTTTCCATTTTTTTCGGCAATTTCCTTGATTTTTAGGGCGTCATCGAGATGCTTTTGTCCTAGTTTCAACCCGACTAGGACGCCAAAGGTTGTGGCGTGTTCCGCTTCTTCGACGCAGGCCCATCGTTGTTTTAGGATTTTCTGTGCCTCTTCATCTATTGAGTAAGCTCTTTTTTCATAGGGGTCTGCGATTATCGTGGGTTTGGAGGTGCTAAGGGCTACGCCTAAAGCGTGGAACCGTCCACCGCCAATGAAGAGGAAAGCCTCAACGTCGTTGGCTACTGATTTGACGTTGCTGTAGTCGCAGCCGCTCACCTGTCCTGGGTAATTAATTCGTCCAGCGTCGCCTATTACCACTGTTTTTCCAGCTCGAACAAGAATTTCTCTCGCATGAGCGAGAGCCTGTACATGTTGCACCGTGGTTGCTAAGCCTATTTTATCATATTTGCTCAGCAGCGGGATGGATTTCTCCACGGCGTCATCAACTGTTACGGTTGCTCTGGCTTCCACGTAAACAGTGGGAACCTGTTCATGTTTCACCAGTTTTGTATGCCCAAAATGTATTATTAGGTCTATTCCTAAACGCTCTGCTTCAGCAGTCGCTAGGTCGCAAGCGCCGTAGCATGGGTCTGCCGAGATTATGGGAACCGCACCTGTTCCTTCGATGATCTTGGCTAAGCGAGGGCCTTCGGGTTTTAGGCCTTCAGGCAGTTGCAGTAGAACGCGTTTTGCGCCGAGTTTGGCTATTTCCTGTTTAATGCGTTCTTCCTCAAAATCGAATCCTTTCATACTTATGCGCCCACATAATGTCTCTGCACGAAATAATAATAGGAGGAGGAAAAGGTAAGGTTTGCACTATTACGTGTCTTGCTATGCTAAGGCGTCCATTCCCAGTCTTGTTTTGGTTTTTTGAGGGGATGCCCACTTGCTATGGCGGCTTGCTCAGCGAGGCGTTCAAGAATTATTTTCTGTTCTATGCTTGCAACAAGTTTTTTCGTGGCCGCTACGGCATCGTTGTTTACGGATATGCTGTCAATTCCAACGCGGACGAGGAACTCTGCGAAGTCTGGCAGGTTCGATGGGCCTTCACCGCATATTGAAACTGTGCAGCCATTCTCATGCGCTACTTTGATAAGGTGCGCGATTATTCTTTTCACGGCGGGGTCTCTTTCGTCGAAGTAGCCCATTTGACCCAAGCGTTCAGAGTCTCTGTCAATCATAAGAATACCCTGTGTCATATCGTTTGAGCCTATGGAAAAGCCGTCAACGAGCTTCGAAAACTCGTCTGAGAGTATAGCTATGGAGGGTGTTTCAGCCATGAACCACACTTTGAAATCGCGTGAT
>CAZXCX010000002.1:0-21124 GCA_964639375.1 uncultured Candidatus Bathyarchaeia archaeon | reverse complement strand
CGCGGCAGCTGGAACAGAACCATTTCGACTGCGGAATATCCCTGACGAGTTTCCTATACCGGCCAGCAACAAAGAGAGGATTAACCTGAAGTCTAACTTGCTCCGCGAACGGGTTGACGATTACGACTATGTCGGGCTTCTTGTATTCCACGGTTTTGCCCGTCAGCTCAGCTAGTCCTTTGCCCAACAATCGTCCAAACTCGTGCCGGATGCTTTCACCGTAGCTCACGTTGAATGCGGCTTTAAACTCGTCTTCGCGTTCCTCCACCGCGACTGGCAACTCTACGCCCACCAAAAAAGTGGTGTACTCGTAGTTAGCAATAGCTTGCAGAGCTTTTTGAATCAAACCGTCAAGAAGCTGAAACTTGCCTTCACATAAGAAACACGTTTTTAATTGGTCTTTCTTGGCAATCCGCTTTTTTAGGTGATGAAGGGTTTCTTGTGCTTCGCGGGAAAAGCCGTTGACTGCGAGAACTTTAAGCCTTTTAATGCCCTCAGCGTTTTTTGCCGAGTTGAGAGCGCTGGCTTGCAGTGTTAAGCTGAGTTTTAATGCTTTGCCTCTGTCCTTGTTTTCCATGCTGTAGCCGAGCAAAGCAAACTGGCGGCCGAGACAGTGATCGCAGAGGGGATACTTGCTAAGCATGGTCAACGTTTTTTCTAAAATGCCCATGAGGAGAGCCTACCTGAACTCTGTTGGAAACCCTTTACCCATGAAAGGCAGCTTCTTTTTCCGTTTAAACATTTTTAGCATCTTGCGCATCATCGCGTACTGTTTTAGAAGGTCTTTGACGTCTCTTTCGCTTGTTCCCGAACCGCGCGCTACGCGTCTTACTCTTGAAGAGTTTAAAATTTTGGGGTTATCTTTTTCTTCAGGTCGCATAGACTGGATTATTACGCGCCATTTTTCAAGGCGGTCTTCAGCCATATTCAGCATATCCTCGGGCACGTCGTAAGACAAGCCTGGCAACATCTTGAGGATTTTCCTGAAAGGCCCCATGCCCTTGACAGCTTCGAACTGTTCGTACATGTCTGTTAAAGTAAATTTGCCACTGAGTATCGCCTTTGCTTTCTTCTCGGGAACTTTGATTTCGGCTTCGCGAACTTTCTCGAGAAGAGTTTCCAGATCGCCCATGCCTAAGAGGCGACCGACGAAGCGGGAAGGGATGAATAATTCGATGTCTTCGGTTTTCTCGCCCGTACCGATGAATTTTATTGGCGCACCCGTGGCTGCAACCGCGGAAAGAGCGCCCCCGCCTCTGGCAGACCCGTCTAACTTGGTGACTAAAATCGCGCCTATGGGTGTTGCTTCATGGAATGTTTTGGCTTGGATTAGTGCTTGTTGCCCGATTGTGCCGTCGATTACCATCATAACCTCGTCAGGTTTGATTTTTTTCTCAAGGGTTTTCATTTCTTTAATTAGCTCTTGCTCCTCTTTGTGGCGTCCTGCAGTGTCAACGATTATTATTTCCTTGTCGGTGAACTGCTTTAAGCCTTCGGAAACCACTTTAACTGGGTCCTTTGCCTTCAAGTCGCCGTATACGGGAACGTTTAGTCGGTTTGCCAACTGCTGGAGTTGGGCGTAGGCTCCAGGGCGGTAAGTGTCCGCGCAGATCAACGCAGGTTTTAGTCCTCTTTTCTGGAAGTAACGGCCGAGTTTGGCTGCTGCTGTGGTTTTTCCAGAGCCTTGGATTCCGACTAGCATTATTGTTTTCTTTTTTCCAGGCTCCATTTTGATTGGAACAGGCTTGTCGCCCACGAAGCGGGTTAATTCTTCGTAGACTACCTTTATCACGTGCTCGCGTCTTGAGATGCCTGGAGGAACATTCTCTTTTAGGGCTCTTTCCTCTATTCGCTTGGAGATGCCGAGAACAAGTTGAACATTAACATCTGCTTGGAGCAGAGCTCTTTGAATGTCGCGAACGAGTTCCTTAACTGTAGCCTCATCCACTACGGAAGCTCTGAAAACCTTTTTTAAGGCGTCGTAAAGAGAGGAACCCAAACGGTCTAATGCCATCTATTGTCTCCAGCCTTAGGACATCAAGCGTCTTTAAATATATATTGTAGCTGAAACGTGAAGCCTCAGCCCCATTAGATATCGTCACAATTCAGACGGCTCTTCATGCATCATTGGCTTCATGAACAAACTGTGCCAACACTGGGAAATAAACTTTGACGGAAACATAAACAGATAAAGGTGCGGGATTATTTTGCTCTGACGATTTTTATTCTGCCCAGTATCTTCCAGTACTCGATCTCGGCGCCTACAGTAAGCTTGGCTTTCAAATCTTCCTCCTCGGGAAAAGGAGCATCAACATACTCATATGTTTCCAAGTCCATGATTTGAACGCCGTTTGGGTTAACAGCGAACACTTGGCCAGGTCTCTTGTCGATCATGGGTATTTCTATGTTGCTGTCAACGGGTTTGACGAAGCTCCTCTTGACGCCGTCGAAGACGCCTATGGCCACTATTCTTGCTTTGGCGGAACCGTGTTTTCCAGGTTTTGATTTGGTGATGTCCACTATGTGGCATGGCTCGTTATCGATGATCATGTAGCCTCCAACGCGTAAGCGTCCAACATCAACTGGCTTGCTCATACACTCACCAACAGTCTGGTATATTTAAAGCAATTCTAAACAACACCCATATATAGATTAAGGTAAAGCTATTACCTGAGCGGTGAAAGCAATGTTCAAAAGCGCGGGATTAGTCGCCCGCTACGACAAGAAACAAGCGATAAAGCTCGTAGAAGAATTAACAGGGTATCTTAAAACCAAAGGTTTGAAAGTTTACATAGAAGACACTCTCGCGGGAAAAATGAACAACCAAGAAAACTTGATCCCTCTCGCGAGCATGAAAACGGATTTCATAATAACAATAGGCGGAGATGGAACAATTCTGAGAACTTGCATTGCAGCCCCTAAACCTGAACCACCAATATTAGCTATCAACATGGGCGTGCGGGGGTTCCTAACCGAAGTAGAACCGAAAGACGCATGCACAGCCGTGGAAAAATGCCTAAACGGCGAGTACAAAATTGAGAAATGTGGCAAGCTTGCGGTATCCACGGGCGGGGAAGCAACCCCTGACGCTTTAAACGATGTTGTTATTTCTGCTGGAGACCCCTCAAAAATACTCTACACACAAATATACAAAGACGAAAAGCCGATTCTGAAATGCCAAGCAGACGGGTTGATATTGTCCACGCAGACGGGTTCCACTGGCTATTCGCTCTCGGCAGGGGGGCCAGTTTTAGATAAGGAAGTAGACGCGTTCGTACTGACACCCATCTGTTCTTTAACAGTGTTCCGCTCACTTGTCTTTCCAGCTGACGCTAACGTCACGATCAAGACCATCAGACCAAAGAAAATGCTTGTCTTAATTGACGGAAACTACCGTCGACTTGTAACGGCAAAATATCCTACGTTGACAGTTACGCGCTCCAAAAATGTGACTTCCTTCATCAGGTTTAGGGATGATTTCTATAATCGATTGCGAAGCCGATTGCTGTTTAAGGGAACGGGATGAAAAATCCAGAGAAACAATCCATGCAAACGAGTCATGGTGCTAGATACTTCTGCCTTTTTAGCAGGATTTGATCCTTTTTCCGTAAGTGAAGACCAGGCTACAGTGCCCAAAGTCAAAGAGGAGATAAGAAATAGCTCAATGTCATGGTTGCGGTTTAAAACAGCCGTGGAAAGCGGAAAACTGAAAGTTAAGGCGCCTTCCGAAGACTTCTGGAATAAGGTGAAAGCTTCCGCGAACAGGGTCGGCGACTCTTTTTTCTTGTCAGAAACCGACATGCAAATCTTAGCTTTAGCTTTAGAACTTTCGGCAGCAGGCTGCACCCCTCAAATCGTAACAGATGACTATTCAATACAGAACGTTGCCACCCAGATGGGGATAGAGTTTGTGTCTCTTGCGACTTTTGGCATTCGTCGTCTTCTAGAGTGGGTTAGATACTGCCCAGCTTGTCGCAGAGAATACCCCGCTGACTACAATTCCAGGAAATGCACAGTCTGTGGGACGGCACTGAAAAGGAAGCCTCGAAGAACAGCTAAAAACCTAAAAGGTACAAGTTAAGAAAAAGACAAGAGGGCAGAGACAACATGAATTCACATGAGAAAAAGGCAACCTATTTCAGAACGGCGGGCGCGCAAAATACAAAGGCTCTTTTAAGAATCGTTAAAGAATACGTCAACAAAGAAAAAATCGAAAACGTCATTGTCGCCACAAACACGGGTGAAACAGGAGCGGAAGCCGCTAAAGCCTTCAAAGGCAAAAACACCGTAGTGGTAACGCACTGCTACGGATTTCGAGCACCAGGAAAATTCGAGTTAAAAGAGGAGTACAAAAAAGAAATTCTGGCTAATGGAGCGAAAATCCTCACTGCAACCCATGCCTTGAGCAGCGCGGAGAGAGCGATTCGCAAAAAATTCGGCACAATAGAGCCTCTTGAGCTAATCGCTAACACGCTTAGACTCATGGGTGAAGGAACAAAGGTATGCGTGGAAATAACGCTTATGGCTGCAGACGCAGGGTTGATCCCCGCCGACAAAGACGTTGTTGCGGTTGCAGGAACTGGAAAAGGCGCGGACACAGCGCTACGAATTAAACCCGCTAACGCCGCGAGACTCTTCGATTTAAGAATAAGAGAAGTAATAGCTAAACCAAACGACTACTGAAAAGAGGCACATAGCCTTTTTGCAGGCTTCCATCCACGTTGCTCAGAAAACTTTGGCTGCCTATTTTATTAGGTGTTGGACTAAGCATGCGAAGCACTCAGCATATTAGTTATGATTTACAGCATTGCCAAAAGCAATATCAGAGCCAGCCCTTCAGACACAAAAATCGGGATAACTATTTGCTTCGCCCTTTGAAGAGCTTTATCAACAAGCATCGACAATGATTCTAACCGAGCTTTCCCGATTACTCTGACTTCGGGCACAATCATGCGCAGGCACCCAGCTTTAGAGTGTTCCAAGGTTGATGCTGCCGCTTTTGCGGCTTCCTGAATGTAACTGATCAGTGTCTCATGGTTCATGACTTCGCCGACAGGGTGGTAACCACGGCGTCCCAAGACTACGGCGCTTACTGCATGCGTGTCGGTTGTAAAAACTTCGCTCGCGTGAAAACCTGTAGCCTTAAGAGCTGAAAGGATTTCTTCGCGTAACCCAGAAACCATGTTATTTCCGTCAATGACTACATAGGCGGTTTTCTGTTCGGCGACCTTCACCACGACTGCAGTGATTCCGCCAGGTCCCATACCGTCTTTCAGACCAAATTCCTCAGGGAAAACGGTAGAAGCGCCAACCTCAAACGGGTAAGAGGGCAGAGAAACAGCTTTTTCAAGGCATTTGGAAGCTACCTCGTGCAACGTTTCTAAAGACGCCTCTACATCAACCGTGTCATTGATGCTGTTATGGGCGTTGACTACTATACTGCAGTTAAGTCCGTGTTTTTCTGCTTCTTCACTAACTATGCGACCCAACTGCTGCGGCAGGTCTTCTGTGGTTTTTGGAGCAAGTGTAAACGAAAGAAAAGCAGTTTTTCCAAAAACTTGGCATGAAGCGGTAGCGAAGCCATCAGTGACTTTAACGAAGGGCGTTGCCTTATCAGCAGAAGAAGCGAATTTCGCAGAGTTTATAACGTGATTTATTATTTTTTGGTTCTGGGCTTGTGAGGCTAAGTCAAGCTCATGGCCGAGTATTCCCAGAGGAACACAGGTGTCACAGCCAAACTCCTTTTCAAACTCGCACTTTAACATAGACGGCAAAAGGCTGCTACCGATGTTCTTAAAGGGGCCTGGATGAACAAGAGGAACTATAATCGCGGCCTTAGGCTTATAAGAATCAAACTTCAAAAGGGTAACTTCAATGTCCTCATTTTCACCCAGTTTTTCGAGAAAATCTTCGAAGGGTGCGTTGAGACCGGCCACCCAGTTGAGCATGAACGCTCTGAAAAGGGGCATAGAAGGTACACCATATGTGCGCCGTCCCAAACGATCTATGAGGAAAACAAAGAAGAAAGCAGAAGCGCAGCCAACTATAGGTGAAACAATCAAAAAAGGCAGAACTTGGAGAGGAATGGCACTATCACGACTCATCCAAAAAACCACAAACACAGCTATACAAAGGAAAGGCTGAAGCAGAGAAGACAACAAACGCCGCAAGATTGCTACCGATGAAGTTGAAATAAACACGACAGCGCGAAAAGTCAACACGGCGGCAAAGCCCAAAAGCCAAAGTTTAACCCACCACCACAAACCGAACACAGCGCCGAAGACAACCCCGAGAAGGATGAAAAACAGCCAGAGAATCCAACAGAAGAGTGAAAGCGCCACTGTTCTTCTCAAAACGTAGATTGGCTCGCGCCCAAAAACTATTTTACTCGTTACGTAATCAACGAGGAGGGTCGCAGCGAAAAGGGAAATGCCGAGAAAGAGGCTGCTGATCAATCCTTCAACCGAAAGGAAAAGGGCAAAAGTAGAAAACCCCACTACGCCTATGCAGAGTACAGCTACCGCGGCGACTGCCTTTCGGAATGATGGAAGGAAAAACATGGAAGAGTAATGCTTCAACGCGCTATTCATGTGGTGATTCAGTGAATCCTCAGTTGTCATGTCCACCATCTCAACTTGGGTTCCTAATGAACTTGGATATGACTATTAAAGTCTAGCTAAGTTAAGGAAAAATTCTTTGCAACAGTTAAAACACTTTCTTCTATAACCTGATGAAAAATATGCGGATGTTTTAACATGAAACAATCAAAAACAAAGCAAGTTATAATGCTATACTAACATATGTGCCATGGATTTAATACTCATTATTGGAGGCAATTGCTTTATCTTTGAAGCACTGATTATAATGATTCTGCGAAGTTAAGTCTATGCCAGAGCAAGAATTGCCCCCTTCCATATTCTTAATGCTCGAAAGAAGCTTGGGCAAGAAAATCAGGGTCATTCTGGATCCAGCCTACGGTTTTGAGGGCACTCTAGTCGCTGTGACTCATGAACCCTCTGGAATCTGGCTTTCAGACGCTGAAGCTGTTGTGTTAAGATCAACGATTGCTCAGCCCATACCTCAAGTCGCAAGCCGAGAAGAAAGAAGCGAGTTATTCCTCCATCTTAATTCAGTTCAAAGAATAGAAGTCTTGCATTCTCCACGGCGATAAAAGGCGCCTAAAACAGCCTTAGGCGGCGGGGAAAAACGATTGGGCTAGAACAGAGATTATTATTAGAGCTACCGCAAATATCACGAGAAGTTCTGGTCTAATTTTAATGCCTTCGGTTTCTTCCTCGAAAAATCGCAGTAGTCCTGCGCTCGCCGCTGGCATTGGACCACTTTCTTTCTTTTTCTTACTCATCTCAGTTTACCCGTTTTGTTAATCGAAGCGATGCAATCCTATAATTTTTTCTGTATTATTAATGTTGCGCATTCTTCTGAAATTCTTTGATTGGGTAACAAGAGCGTCAGTTGAGAAATCGTTTGTTACGACAACACATCGAAGTTTTAAACTTTGGAAGAGCATAAACAATATAGCTAAAACTGGTGAGCAACATGCACATACACGAGTTCCAAGAAATGATGCGCCGCTTATACTTTCACAGAGATTCTGAACGCGGGGCAAAAGAGACATATGAGTGGCTTGCGGACGAACTCGGAGAATTAGGAGAAGCGCTTAGAGGAAATGATAAAGAAGCAACTGAAAAAGAGTTTGCAGATGTCATTGCGTGGCTCGCCTCACTTGCTAACATAACAGGAATCGACCTTGAAAGAGCCGCAATTAAAAAGTATAGCCACAAATGCCCAAAATGCCAACAGTCACCATGCCAATGCACTTTCTAACTGACCAAGCGTTTCTGCCCTAAGCCTGTTAACACCCAAAAATACGGTCGTTTGCCTTTTCGATTAGCTATTCCTTCTTTTTCGAGGAGCCGCAAATGATGCATCACAACACCATATGAAAGCGATTTTTCCTTTGCTATGGTTGCTGCGTCAGAGGACCGTTTTTCTAGAGCGCCCAGTATTTTAGTTCTGGTTTTGAGTCCCCTTTTTACGTTTTTCACGCGCTCCAAGTAAGCGTTAGGATGAAAAATTTCTTTGATGCTGTTTCACCAAATGATAGATTGTTGTTTGTGTTGAAAAGCTTTAGTCTTAGGTGAAGTCTACAAGGCTGACTTGTTTTGGCTTTTTATTATCGAACATGGATGTGATTTCGTCTTTTATCAAGGCAATTCGCTGAGCGTAGTAATTTGGCAAATCATATTTATCAATCAACTGTTGAGCTGCTTCAAGATACTTTTCTATACCGCCGCGATAAACCGTCAGAGTTAAGGGTCCACCACAGAAGGGACACTTGCCGCGCAAAGGCAAACGGCGAAAACGCTTGTTACATGATTTGCATCTAAAACCCTGAGTTGAGAAAGCACGCAAGTTGCCAGCAATGTCTCGAAGGAAATGTGTTGTCAACACTTTTAAGGCGACATACCTCACATCCACAGCATCGATTCTTTCCCCTAACTCCAGTTGCATGTTTAATTTTTCAATCATCGACTTAAACTGCTTATAGGAGCTGACTGAATTGCCAAGGTTTATGTTTGAAATAGGCGTGGTAAATTTAAACCCTTCAAACTGCGCTTCAGTTCCAAGCCTGTGGCTGACAAGATCCATCATAGAGCTGACCTGCTTAGCCTCGGCTCTTTCCAAGGTCTTTTCGTAAAATTCAAGAGGATACGCTCCATCAACGTCAAAATCGTGAGCTTGCCGCTGAACTTCCTTGGTGTTCACAAAAGGAATCAGCAGCAAAGGAGCATCCATGATTCCGCCTATCTGCGCTGGCAGGTAACTGCGGGAAAAGTTCAGAAGCGTATCTAACGCCAGCATAAGAGTGTCCTCATCGCCGTCGCAGTCTCGCCGTTTGGCTGAATGCCAGATAGGGTGGGCGTAGCAGACGTTGAGGTTAGTGAATCCGACGATGCGACCTAAGATGCTGACGCAGGTGTGGGGAGCCAAGCCCAGAATCAGGTGGCCAACAAGGTCATGGGGGCTTTTGATGTTATAGTAACTTGGAAGCTTGTAGACTTTGGATAGGAGTTCGTCTATGAAGTTTGCGACCTGCACGAAGTACTCTGCTGCTTTCCATGGGATGACGACATCTTGAATTTTAAGTTCACATATCTGGTCAGAGTCAGTCAAGGATGCACCGCATGTGTCGTAGGAGTAACCGAGTTGCCTAAGCTTTTCAACTGTCACTCCGACTTCAGCGGGTTTAAAATGCGTTAAGGGTGCGTTAGTGGCGTCGAAGCGTATTGTTCCATCCTTGTAAACCGATAGATCGTGCTTTGCCCGCAAAATTCCCTTTTCGATAATTTCAGGGATCTTATCTTTATTGATTAACCCTTTAACGCCTTTCAAGATTTTTGGAGCAGAAACACTGAGCGAGCGACACGCGACTTCAAGCAAGTCCTTAAAGTTAATCGCCAGCCTCTGGTACGCCACAGCGCCAGCTTTGCAAGTTGGGCAACAGTTATCCTTTAAAGCCCTACCACAACGCGGACAACTCTTCTCAACCATGGTTTCGCATCCACAATCAGCGCACTTCACCTTGAAAGTAAAAGTCTTGCAGCTGGGACACTTGCGCTTGACAACATCAACGAACACAGGTCCTTTTTTTGCTGCTTCCATAAGGTCTCTATGGGAGCCTCCGGCTAAGCTCACTGGAAAAAGAACGTGAACCAGAGGCTTCATCTCCCGTCTCTTCGCCTTTTCAGGTCGACCCATACGCGCACCCACAAACGTAGGCGCCCACTCCTTGACTTCTACGCCGGAAAGCGAACTAATCGCCTTCAACACGGATTCCACTTGGGCGCCTTCAACCGTACGAGAAGTGCCATAGCCAAGACAGAAAGCAAAAGCGCATGCATCTTCTCCTTCAAGGACAATCTTGCCTTCTAGAAGGCTGTGCGGCGCAAAGATTTTTCTCAAAGCCTGAGCCACTTTCGGTTCCATTGCTCCAACGATCTTGCGGGTAGTACCAGCCTCAAGCGCTACTTCGGAGGCTAACAGCCATTTACGCAGCATCTCAACCTCTTGAATTGACGATAGGTTTGACCAGAAAAACGTGAAATTCGGATGTAGAGGCACATTAAAGTGCATGGAAAGCATTATTGCTTCTTTAGCAGTCGGCTTGTTACCAAAGGGTTCCTCCAAAAAAGCGCTCAGTTTTCCCTCCGAAATTTTGACGGTTTCAGCGGCTTTTGTCATGTTTCCGTTAAATCTTTCCGTGAGAGCCTTTTTTAAGTCTTTAGCCCACCATTCTTCAACATATCCCGAAGGAGAAAGCGTTTTACTGGTGTAAAGGAAATCGCCGAAACTAATCAGGATGTCGCCTAAAAACAGAATTTTCTCAATCTTGTCCTTTACGCGATTAAAGTTTTCAAGGGAAACACGAATTACTGAACCATCCTTCAATGAGACAATAGGAGTTTCAAGAGTGTCCACTGGCACTGTGACACCGCCTTTCCCAGGAAGCTCTAAGCGCATTTGCGTGCCAGCAGCGAGAAAACGTTTCACCACAAGCATGGTTGCTGGATGAATTCCCACAGCTGAAAGCCCTGTGTTTCGCGACCTGCCATACCTGAGCCTAAAGCCTCCGCGTCTGGAAGGAAAGGAAAAAATTGGGCGCCCAGCGATTACGTCGTCCATGAATCCAGCCGACTTTTCTGATTTCTTGCGAAATTCTCTAAGCCAATCCCAACCTTGAAAGCCAAGCTTTTCTATGATTGTTAGAACTTTTGGAGCACGTCCTACAATGCCGTCGTTTACGACCCTGAGGGCTCCGCCTCTTACACGGTTGGTCTCTACCCTTTGAAGATTTCTGAAGGAAGAAACCTCTATAGGATCAGATTCTGTGCCAGTGACCTCAACGGGAAGCCAGTCAAGAGCTTTTTTCAATTCTTCATCTGAAACATGATATTGGAAGCGCCCTACGCTACGTTCGTATAATCTTAGTTCCTCGAGGAAGCGGGAGATTTCTTCTGTCGTGGGCTTGTATCGGTCAAGTCCCAGCAGGCGGCGCACAAAATCTCCAACAACAAGGGTTAACGCTTGGTCTGTTCCTCCAGCGGCTCTTATCGGCCCTGCAAAGTATATGGCGAGGTACCTGCTTCGATCAGAGTTAGTCTTTATTTTCACTTGAGCTACGCCTTGTATTGGAGCTGCTGTTAGACCTTCAGTGAATATTGCAAGGGCAGTGCGGATGGCTTGTTCCGCCGCGGTTTCGGGTTCCATGTGTCCGAATTTGCCGTAAACAATTTCTTCGGCAATTTTAAAGGCTATTTCTTCCCGTTGCAGTTTCGCGCTTAATTCGCGGATGCTGACAGCCACATCTTTTGGTCCTACAAGCCCCTCTACGAGGTCAGCTATGTCTTTTGCAATAGTACATTCGGTCTTCAATGACGGGTCAAGCCCGCTTGACCTAGCGCTCTCGCTTATGGCGTATAATTGCTTGAGCTGGTGCTCCATCGTTTCGACGTAATTTTGATAAACCGCACTCATTTTGCTTTTCAAGTAACGGTTCCCTCCAAACATTGTTAACAACGCGTTTATTTTGGCTTTCTAGCATAAAAATCGAAAAAAGCCTATGGCAAAAAAGCCACTTCGGCGGATTCAACTCAAAAAGGGCAAGCGGTCAGGGCTTAGTTCCTTTAATGCCGTCAATGATTTCAGACACTCTTTGTTTAGCATCAGTGCTTTCGATGATGTTACCAGTGACTATGATGTCTGCTCCTGCTGAGACTGCGGCTAACGCTTGCGCCTTGGTTCGTATTCCTCCGCCCACTATAAGGGGGATGTCAATGAAATGCTTGACCATTCGGATCATTTCCGAAGGTACAGGAGCCGCCGCCCCAGAGCCGCCTTCAAGATAAATGAAGTGCATGCCAAGGTATTGCCCAGCAAGAGCGTGGGCAGCTGCGAGTTCTGGTTTGTTGTACGGCACGGGGATGGCTTTGCCAACTATGCCAGCAGTGCCGCCTTCGCCTACGATTATGTAACCCATAGAAATCGGTTCTAAACCATACTTTTTCACTAAAGGGGCCCCCAGAATTTGAGCGCCTATAAGGAAGTAAGGGTCTACAGAGTTCAGAAGAGACATGAACCATATGGCGTCTGCGTAACGGCTTATTCCCGTTATATTGTTTGGGAAAAGAATTGTTGGAATCTTGACGGTGCGTTTAATGGCTTTGACCACGCCATCAAGGTGAGCATGCGAAACAAAAGTTGAGCCTCCAATCATCATAGCGGAAGTTCCGCTGACTTTGGAGTTTTCAGCAACTCGTGACGCTTGCGGGGGCGTTATCTTTTCAGGGTCTACAAGGGTTATGTGAATCGAGCCCTCCGTCTTGATTTTTTCGAGTAGGTACTTCTCAACACGCCCAACCATATACTTAAACCCCTTCTGACTAAGCATTCTTAGCGTTTGTTACAGATGCTTTTTTTGAAGGACTATAAACTCTGTCGGTGAGCATGCAGTAAACGTCAACTTCACCTTGAGCAGGCTTAACTTGAAATTCTTCCTGAAAGCCACAGCTGCTACAACCCGCCACAGCGCGACTTTCCTCCCTGAAAATTTCAGCTCTAACAGTTTCTTTTCCACATTTAGGGCAAGAGAAGAACTTGGGCAAACGTTTCTTAGGGATGCGAACCACTTTTTTCCTTCTTCGCCCCATTACAGCAACCTTCTGCATCGTAGATTTATGCTCCTTTAATATTTATGCTTGCCCTTAAATACTTGCCTAGGATCATAGAAAAGCAGGGATGGAATGCATAAGTGAAATTGACCCCTACTGTCCTAGAACTGGACTTGCCTGAAGTCGAGAAGAGAATCAGACGTTTCATCAAAGAATACGTCGAGAAAGCTGGAGCAGACGGCATAGTTCTCGGCCTGTCCGGCGGAATTGATAGTGGTACAGTAGCCGCACTTTCCAGCCTTGCAATTGGAGGAGGCCGAGTGATAGGACTTATGCTCCCAGAAAAAGAAACGTACAACTCCAAAGACATTGATGACGCAAAGTTTGTGGCAGAAAAATTCGGTTTGAAAACGCAAATATGTGACATCACAACTGTTTTAGAAAGTTTTTACAAGACAATACCCATATTTGACCAAGCAGACAAGCTTTGCAAAGGCAACATCAAAGCAAGAACCCGAATGATTTACCTATACTACTACGCAAATAAGCTCAACAGAATAGTTTGCGGAAGCTCGGACAAGTCAGAAACGATGATGGGATACTTCACTAAGTGGGGAGACGTCGCCGCAGATCTATCACCAATAATGGACTTGTACAAAACTCAAGTTCGCAAACTCGCCGAGCACTTAGGCATTCCTCCTGAGCTTGCATCAAAATCATCCACGCCCGCCCTTTGGCCCAACCAACTTGCGGAAACAGAACTCGGCATCAAATACGAAACGCTTGACCTCATCCTTTACGGGCTTGAACGGTTCATGACCACAGAAGAAATAGCACAACAGCTAAGCGTTGAAAAGGCGCTTATTGAAAAAGTGAAAAGTAGATGGCTCGCAACAGAACATAAGAGGCGGATGCCGCTGGCGGCAAAAATCGAATACAGAACTGTAGGCGCTGATTTTAGACTTCCGCGGCACACATATTGAAATCAAGAAGGTAAAAAAGCAATGAAAGAAAAAATCAAGTTAGCCCTTGCGCAGATAAGCAGCAGACGCGAAAACAAAAAAGAAAACTTGCAAAAAATCGAGGAGTTCACCATAAAAGCAAAAGAACAAGCGGCTGACCTTGTGATTTTTCCAGAACTGTCTTTAACTGGGTATGTGGTGCATGATCAAATTTACGAATTGGCTGAAATAATACCTGGGCCATCAACCAAAAGAATAGAGGACTTGGCAAAGAAAACAGGGATGCATATCATTTTCGGCATGCCTGAATTAAGCGAAAAAACGGAAGCCACAATATTCAACACAGCTGTTTTTGTAGGACCAAATGGTTTCATCGGCAGATACCGCAAAATGTACCTTCCCACTCACAGTGTCTTCGAAGAAAAAAGATATTTCCGTCCTGGCTATCAAACGGCTTCCTTTGACACAACACTGGGAAATATAGGGTTATGCATATGCTACGATATTTTCTTCCCAGAAGTGTTCCGCCTTACGCGATTGAAGGGAGCGGAATTGATAGTATGTATATCGGCTTCGCCAGCCGTCCGCAGAAGTTACTTTGAGATTTTGACGGCGGCAAGAGCTTTGGAAAACACAGCCTTCCTCGCTTATGTCAACCTCGTAGGCGTGGAGGATGGACTGCAATTTTGGGGCGGAAGCAGACTAGTAAGCCCGACAGGAGACATTCTGGCGAAAGCAAAGTATGATGAAGAGGACTTCGTCATCTGTGAAGTTGATTACAGCAACATAAGACCTGCGGAAACTTTTATCCCTACCCTCAGAGACCTGCGCCCGGAACTTTTTGACAAACTAAAAAAACATGCAGAACTGTTCTAAACGTAGTTGACTGACAGCCACTTTGTACCCAGTCTTAAAGAAACGCAAGTGTTGCGGTATCTCTTCATAAATCACAGTTGCATCACGTTCTGTCGTGATATCAAAGAATCAAGGAGCAATCACGCGTGATTCCCCTGTGATAAGTGACGTCACACCTCATAAAAGCCCAAGTCGGTACACTTCAGCTCAAACGAACATTAGAAGGATATTAAGCGCAAATAAATAAAGGCTAAAGCTTCCAAAAAATGGCGAAGAGCCCGCTAAAAACTTGACCTCCAAGTTATTATGATGTGACAATTTAGTGTTCACAAAGTAAAGAGCGCGAAATAGCTGGAAAGCAGGAAGCGGCAGGGTTTTTTCCAGCCAAAATGTTTCATCAAAAATTTAATGTGTTGTGGAAAGCGCCGTTCCTTAGGGCAGTTGCGCATTACGGTCTAATTTGACCTTAAAATACAAAAACACGGTAGCTTGTAGGTCATAAGTCGCTTTAGACAGGTTTAAATAGTTTATTTTGCTCAGAATAGCCCCTGTCCAGCCACAGTCAGCCATGTCAAAGCTTCTCCAATAAATTTAAAAGTGGAGCCAGTATACAAAAATGTATCCATTTGAGATTACGCAGGAGAAGCGACTTTGAAACTAAAAGAAAGCGTTCAAGCATGGTTAAATGGGGCTTTAAATGACCCTATTGTAAAAATGCTCTCCAAAAACAGTCAATTAACCAAAACGCAGCTTGAAACACTGCTTATAGATATTTTAGCCGAAAATATATCGGGTAAACAATTAAAGTACGATGAAAAAGCCAGATTAAGGCTAACAAAGGCAAAAATAAGCCGCGGAGCCTTTAATAGAACATTAAAACAGTCCAAAGAAAACGTCATAAAATCGATATATACCATATTACTGCTAGGTTATCTAGGCGTCTTCGAAAGTACAACTCTTGATCCTTACCTCGAAATCGCAAATAAACTGCACGAATACGTCGAAGCCCACAAAGACACACCACACAAGGGCGAAGAACTAAAAGACCATCTAAAAGTCATAGAAATTATACGCGAAGAGCTCGAAATAAGCCTAAAACGGCTTTCTACTCCATCGGGAGACGTAATGTGACGTCACACATCACACCAAGGATTACATAACATTTTTGCTTGAAAACATAACTATGAATAGCGTGTAATAAACGGTTTAAATGGAAAAATAAGCCCTAAAATCGCAGATTGCCACGGCATGTACGTAGTAAAATAAGAAGTCAAATGTTGCCCCTAAACTGTGATGTGTGACGTCATGTGAGATTTTTAAATGATATTACCGCAAAATTTAAATTTTCCATGGGGAACTGTGATGTGTGATGCAACTGTTTAAATCACATGTAAATCACAGAAGTGACCAGTGTGACTGAGTTTCTGCTAGTACTTATAGGCGTTCTACTCGCCGCAACCATAGGTGCTTCAGTCGAGTATTACAGGCAGATTCGCAAGGCCCAAAAAGAATATGAGAAAGCAAAAGAAGCTGTCGAAGACATCGTCCTGAGCTTCAATAGAGAGCTCAAAAGAGAAGCAGACAAGCTAGAGATAATGGCGTATAGAGTGGAAGGCAGCACGTCCAAGGCGGACGCGAGCCTTAAACGGCTAGAAAGCATAGAAAAGAAAGTAGCGCCTTTTGAAAGTCAAATCAAAACCATCGCTGGAAACAGCGCAGACATGTTAGCGAGAGTAACAGACGTTGATGAGAAAATGCGTGATGTAAAGACGTCACATGAAACTCTGAAGGCTAAAATCTCTGGGTTAGAGGAGCAGGTGCAAAAGTTCTTTTTGGCACCTGAAGGGAGAAGTGAGCCGGTGATACCCATAAAAAGAGACAAAGCGATGGCTGCGCTAACTGATACGGAAGTGGCGGTTTTAGAAGTGCTTTCGATGGAAGGAGCCAAGACTGCGCCTGAGATTAAAGACAGAGTCCACCTTAGCAGAGAGCACACCGCAAGACTCATGAAGAAACTGTATGAAGAGGGCTATGTGGAGAGAGAGACAGGCAAAATTCCCTTCAAGTACAGCATTAAGAAAGAAATGGCAAAACTCTTGAAAAAGGCGGAAAGCGAGCAAACGTGACTATTCTAAGGAAAGCTTCCCTTGGCCGCTCAATTGTTTGAGACGGTCATCCATTTCGGAAAGTTTTGCAGAGTTGGGAAGATTATAGTCCGCTTTGCCCCGTTTATCCAGGTAGTCGGGGTAATGAGTAACCTTTAGGGGAACAGCAAATTTGATTTTTGGCTCAGATATTAGCAGTGCTTCGCCTACATCAAGCATTTTTATTTCGGTTTCGCTGTATTCCATGTACGGCGTGTTGTCAGTTAAGTATATCCTGTCTTTCTTTAGTTCCGTTTTCATGATAACTTTAGTCCACAATTCAGCAAAAACATCAAAGTTAATCCTTGAGGGCCTAGGCGTCACGGCGTTAAGGCCCACCCGGTACTTACGATATGTGAGGGCAATGTCCGAAAATATTGTTCGCGGCTTGTTCGGGTCAAGAAACTCATGCGCCTCTTCAAGGGTTATGAGCAACGTAGGAAGTTTCCGCCATTCCTCGTAGTTTTCTTCCCACATGCGCTTATAATGTTGTGCTACGGCTGAAGCGGTTAGACAGATTATTCTAATTTGATCTTCTGAACTTATTCCTGAGATGTCTACAAGGCAAGTTATTCCATTACAAATATTTTGAGTGACATCATCGATAAAGTCAAAGTTAGAGGTAGGAAACATGTCATGAGATAGCGAGGCCAGTTTAAGCATTAACGCTTCAATCACCTGCCTGTTTTTGTATCCAGTGAGAGTTCCTATTTCCTTAGATCCTTGTGAGCTGTAGATTTCACGGGCTTTCTCAATCCAAGGCGCGCCTAATGTCTTATAAAGCTTCCAAGCAAGTCTTAGTTGTGGGAGACCAATATCGGGAAAGAGCATGGTTAGTTTCCTTGGAGTAACAGTGTACAAACCAACAGCAAGTTTTCTATTTCTAGCAGAATAATACTGAACCCTTGTGTGAAATAACGGATGATCCTTCAAACCTCTTTGTGGGTTTATACCCTTTCCTTCAAGGAGCTGGCCAGCGAAATCGAAGATAAGAGCGGCAGTAATAGGGCTATTGTCAATTAGACAAGCATTCAAAATTAGCTCGGTGTTCGTTTTTCCCGAACCAGTCATACCAAACATCCCCATCATTAAAGGTATCGCTTCAACGTTTATACCCACTGACCCTAATACTTGATCTCCTGATCGCAAACACCCAATCTCAAGTTTTCCAGAAAGTTTAAGAATTGAGCAATCCTCGTCACTTGCCGTAAAAACTTTGTCTCGATAGTTTGGATTAAATGTAGGAGAACGCGCTCTGCCAGCTCTTCTTTCAAGAAAAAGTACCGCATCAACGCTTCTGTAAGCAGAATAAGGACCGAAGGCTTCTTTACCTTCGGCCTCTCGTAATTGTTCAATCAGCTCAAGGGTTGAACTACTCTCGGAGTTTACAACTCGCGCGTAGAAGCTTCTTTCACCAGACTCTATTCGTACTATCTGCCCAAAAGACAAAGTGACATCTTTATTAACTAGAAAGGAGACGGAGTCCCCCTTTGTTCCACACACAAAACCTATAGGATTAGACTTGCTCATTCCACCGCTCCCATTCAAAAGCGCGTTTTACACCGTGAATTAAATCAGCAAAGCTGCAAGACCGCTCTTCTCTTCGCAAGGTCTCAAGCAAATCAGCACCTTTTAGTTTTTCCTCAACATGATCATGATAAGAAAGTAGCATGGAATCGGAAGGCGCGGAGAATTCATGCGCCAAATAAAGGCTAATCGGGTAACCAATGCACCTTGGATCTTCAGAAACATATGTCAGAGGTGAAAGCAGTGCACTCATCTCTTGGTGAGTGAGGTAATCCATAATATCACAACGGAAAACATGAAGACTTTTCCTGCATAATTTCACAACCGCAATGTCTCCGTATAAGCTTTTGTCTTTGTCAGCTTTTCTAACAGGATGGTAAACCCAGATCTCATGAGGAGACATCATCTGCACTGCAGCTACGAAATCTCTTCCTCTCTCATCATGCAGCGAGGGCGAGTTCTTACTGATGGCAAGAAGACTTAATCCATCTTTTTTACATTGGTCATATAGAGAGACGCGAAATTTCCTTTCACCGCCAAAATATCCCCCACCATCAAGCAATAGATAGTTACTACGAGGATCCGTATGCTCGTAGTATAAGAGATCGTTTTTATCATTCAAAAGTTTTAGAGCCATCTGGCTTTCGAGTTCTATTCTTATGTCAGTGAGGAAGTTACTACGAGTATGGGCGTCTCCAACGACCGTGTATATTCTTTCCTTAAAACCCCAATCAACAGCGCGTTTTTTTACTATAGCGTACGCGGGGCGCATAAGATAGACACCCCAATTGTTGGCTCTTTTTAGCGTTCGCGTAGAGCAATCAATAGCTAGGAAACTTCCAGCGAAGCCATCCAATTTCTTTAAAGGTTTTATTAAAGAGGCATCCGGTTTGACAGAGATCATTGGTTCTTCCCTTACTTCGGCCCCACCCGCCACTCTGCCCTTGTCAACGTAACATTTGAGCTTCTTTTCCATCTCGATTAAGTCAACTTCGATGCTTTGATCCATCTTTATTCTTTCCTTCAGCATTTTTTCTAAAAGCTTTACTTTAAAATTGCAGAGAACCCGTTTTATAGTTTGCGAGTTTCAACGCCCTTTCGCTCTCGATAATTACAACACGCATTAAATTAGAACTAAGCTTTGAGACAAAACTCACTTAATTTGCTGTTTAACGGTTGCATGAGGAATGTGGGGCGCAACTTTATATTTCAAGTTGTTGCTCTCTCCAGCCCTCAAAAGCAGTCCTCTGTTCGTCATTCGTGACAAGTAAGTTGATACCGTACTCAAACTAATGGGTTCCTTAAGTTCCTGTTCATAAACAGATTGAATGTCCTTTGAAGAGAACCAAATCAGCGGAAAACTCTTCTGAATAACTAAACGAACCTTTTCGAATCGTGAAAGATTATTGCTTGTTAAGGCATTACTAGCTCCAGAAGGTGCGCCTTCACCCGGCATACCACCTAACAGTTCTACAAGATCTAGGAGGCGGAGAGCTTTGTCTCGAGTAATTTGACCCTCAAAGGCTATAGTGTATCGATTGCCTTCACTATCGAACAGCTCTACGCGCATTTTTCGAGCGGGCATTACGGTGTACACCTTAGGTGATGTTCACAAGCTTTACACTTCACAACTTATAGCTGTTATGGTGAAAGAGGAAAAAGGAAAAAGGTAGTAGAAGCTCGGAAATGGGAAAAAAACTAAAAAATGCAAATCATTTGACATTACAAACTTCACAAGAATTTAAAATAGGGAAAAAAATACCGCTACTGTCTGGTTCCACATTTCCAGTAGAAGTGCAGGGGTGTCTCATTCACAGGAAAGGAACAATAAAAGGGTAATTCTATAGAAAAGAAAAGCAATAAGCAGCAATTTTAATGCAATTTAATATGGCATTCACAAAAATGTGAAAGAAGAACGGAAAAAACGAGAAAAGAAAACGTTTTAAAATTTAAACTGTAATAGGGAAGTGATGTTTTAGGAGAAAGAAATGAACGGATTAATGGTGCCTATACTATTGAGCAGGTAAAAAGTTTAGCAGACACGGACACCCCTTTATTTCCTCTCGAAAATTTAGGATAATTAGATAAGCATAGAAGTTGTAAAAATTTTCTCAGAATAATTATCTAAAAAATTTAACAGTAATTATTATTATATTTTTAGTCGTGCTTACCTTTCAGAGTATATTTCCTACTAAAAGGAAATCAAGTTTACTTTTTGTAGTAAGATATATTTCCAGTGGAAACTTTGGGGTGTGTGCCTATCCTTGTTTAATCAAATATTACCGTCAAGTTTCATTATCTTTTAGGATTATTGTGCTTCAAAACTAGTTTTTTATACTGTATACTTTATCTGCTCCACACCAAATAACGGTGGTGCCTCTGAAAATAGCGGGGACCACGATGGGAAATCCAAAAATACTTGATGACGTCTTCGAAAATTTCGTGAACAGTGCTAAACTTTTCAAAGACCGAGAGGTTTTAAGACACGACTATCTTCCTGAAAAGCTACCCCACAGAGAAGACCAAATACGACTTCTGGGCGTAACAGTCGCGCCTGTTCTGAAGGATGCACGATGTTCCAACATTTTCATCTATGGAAAAACCGGCACCGGAAAGACTGCCGTAACCAAATACGTGCTAAGTCACTTGGAGGTCAAAGCAAAAGAATATGGTGCACCAGTTAAGTTTTCCTACGTGAACTGCCAGATGACAGGCTCTAAATATCGCGTCTTCGCAAACCTCGGCCAAAGCGTAGGAATGACCATACCCTTCACTGGTTTGTCCGTAGGTGAAGTCTTCGATAGATTCCGAACAGGCTTAGATGCATCAAGAATAATGTTAATCGTTGTTTTAGACGAGATAGATGCCTTAATTAAAGATCATGGCGATGGTCTCCTTTACGAATTAACCAGAATAAATGAAACCCTGAATAAAAGCAAAGTTTCAA
>CAZXCX010000001.1:0-30837 GCA_964639375.1 uncultured Candidatus Bathyarchaeia archaeon | reverse complement strand
CCTGCTCTTGCTTGCTATATACTTCTGGGTGAAGCAGCTCATAATATTCTGCCTCAAACCGATGGACTGCAATGTTTGCCTCATGAATTTTGTCTCGAAAATTTTCACCCATAAATAAGTCCCTTTTAGCGCTCATTTCTTTTTTGATTTCAAAGCTTTCATTACGATTGAAACTTATGTAGCTTTTCATTAATATACAATTATGACAACATTCAAAAATCAAATGCACGCCTTTTCACACTACAGAGCTGGATTTTATTAAGCGCATAGAGCTATCACTGAAAAACAAAATTTGGCACACGCAATAAATCAACAATATCTGAATGGATTTGGAAAACGTGTTTTGCTAGCATCAATCAGTTTTTCAATCGCGGTTGGGAAACAGTCAGTTCAGCAGAGCCAAAAGGAGTTTAGTCAATTGTGCTGTTCCAAAAGTAGATTTTAGAGTATCTATCTGTGAAATTAAATTGAGGATTATCATAAACTATGTCCAGCCTCAGATCATATTTCGTGATAAGATTAGTCATTTTATCCCAGATGATAGGAGACAAATCATCCGGGGGCCAAAAACCCCAAATCTTGTCATCAGGGTTTCGCATGCCCCAACCATAATCCTTAGGAAGCACAAAAGCCACCTGAGCGTCAACTTTCCCATACGCCTCTCTGGGGATGTCATGGATGTAATTCCAGAAGAGCTTCATAGCTGTAAAGTGTTCTTCGGCTAAAATGCCGTACTGGTTTGTCTCGGGGTATTTGGGATAATTAAATATTAAAACGTATTTTGCTCCTGCACGGTAGGCTGTAATCATATCCTTAAGCAGTTCTGTTCCATTCCCCAAATAAGGTGGCTTACTATAAGTCCACGTAATTATGGCTCCCCAGTGCTTATCTTGCGCATTTGCTGCGCCTCTACAGAGAGCTATATGTTGAACTCTGCTATTGTTCCAGCCCAACTCCGCAAAAACGGTGTCGTATCCAGCCAAGTAATCAAACCAATACAGCGCATTATCTGAGGTAAACACGGGCATAGGACTATTTATTGAATCAGGTATGCTGCTATTTATTGCGTGCTGCATGCTACCGCTACGTGCTATGCCCATTACAAATCGATTTGCCGCGTCGCCGTAGTCCGAAAGATTTGTGAAGGCAGTTATGTTTCTTCCTGAAAACGTCATCATGTTTCCGCCCCAATATCCAGTATCAATTTGTTTCCCACCAGGCTCGTCATACAGGTAAATACCTAGAAACTTGTCTCCCCACCGCTCCCTCGCGTTGTTAAGCCATGTCATGTGCCAAGGAGAAACACCATAATAATCCCAAGTACTGGAGTTGTAAATGTTACCGAATTGAAATGTGTAGTTGTAAAAGATGAAATTAAAGTATACTATTACGTGTAAGTTGGCGTCTACGGCGTAATCACAAATTTCGTTAAGAGCCGATTCATTCGTACTAATATCCCATGAATTCACCACAAAAACATTCGTAAACCCCTTTATCCTATCAATCAACAACTTAGCCTCACAAGTCGTGTTTCCCCCATACGTAACCCCGAAAAAGAAATCATCATCAAAAGCCTCACTTACAGCTGTGTAGTGAACAAAACCTATAGTTAAGAAACAGGCAGATAAAAGCAACACACTGAGAAACAGCGAAAAGGCTGACTTCATTCAACTCAACAGCTATTACATTACAGTTACCTAAATAAATCCTTAACGCGCCAGTCAGTTACCATGCGTAAACTGCCAAAAAGTTAGATGTTCCACTTTAATAGAGTAGTCATGCCACAAAATCTTCGACAGACGCTGAATGCTGCAGACAAAGACAAGCTGCCTAAACAAGCCTTAATTAATTAACAACAAGCAATTAACAATGTTACCTCTCAAGAAACTCGGAAACTCGAATGTTGAGCATAATGAAAAAACACGCCTTTCATTTTCTTTTTCGTTTTATGTAAGCGTATCCAAGTAATATAACGACTATTATTACTATGGCTATTATCACAGCATAAATCCACTCAGTAGACAGGAAGATTTCAGACGCGGGCTCTGTCACTTCTATCAAAACATGGTCGCTATAAGCAGAGGTGTAGTATCCTTTGTCTGACTGCCACTGAGCAGCAACACTCCAATTGCCGACGACGTCGGGGGTGTAGGTAAAGTTGAAGACTCCTTTTTCAGAGGTTGTAACTTGTATGTTGTTCACTGCACCGTCAGGTTTAACCAAAGTTAACGTTATTGATGCATTGGCTATTTTGGGAGTAAGTTGACCAAAACCAGTCACTGATTCGCCCAAGACTACGTTAGGCTCAGTTAATTCAACAGTGACTGCACTGGGTATTGCCGGATACCCGGCGAGGCAGTAGACGTTCCAGTCGTTATTTCCCACATATACCCTTCCTTCGTAAATAGTTGGTGCGGACCAGCTGTTGGAACTGGTGCCAAAATACCCGAGTTTCTCGCCGTTTGTGGCGTTAAGGGCGTATATTGAACGTTCATCGGTTACGACGTATAGTTTATCGTCGGCGTAAGAAGGCGAAACATAAAGTTCTTCTCCCAAGTAAGCTGCCCAGATAGGACGACCGTTTCTAGCGTCAACGCACACTATGGAGAATTTGTCGATTAAGAAAAGCAAGCCATCCTTGTAGATTGTAGAGCAGACTATAAACTCCAATGCCGATTCGTCTCTATACGTCCATTCGATGTCACCAGTCGCCGCGTTTATCCCGTAATACTCCTGTGTGTTGGAGGATGCGAAGACCATCCCGTCTCCGACTGTTGGAGAGGCATGCATGTCTGTGCCGCCCATGAATGTCAACTGATAAGGAAGCGCCTTTTCCCAGATGAGACTCCCATTGTTGGCGTCCAGCTTGTAAAGGGCACCTGAGTCTGGCTCTTGCGAAATGACGTAAACTGCACCGTCAGCCACGGCTGGAGACGATGTGATGTATCCTTCGGTCTTGTATGTCCAGTTGATGTCACCATTGTTGGCATCAAAACAGTACACGTTGGTATCCAGCGACCCCACATAAACCCTGCTGTTGACTACTATGGGAGATGACCGCAGTATCACAGCGGAGGCAAAGTCCCCTTGTATAAAGCCGCCGGCATTCTGCTCCCAGAGGAGGCTGCCATCGTAAGCGTCAAGGCAGTACACGTTCCCATCGTCGGGTCCCACATAGACTTTACCATCAACTACCGCAGGCGAAGATTCCAAGCGGATGTTAGTGCTAAAATTCCAGATGAAGCTACCGCTCCTCGCGTCAAGACAGTAGATATTCTTGTCTTGTGACCCCACGTAAACCCTGCCATCCACTATGCTTGGCGATGAGGAAACTGCTCCATTAGTTGTGTATTTCCACCTTAAAGTCAGATTTGCTGGACCGGACTGACCGATTGCGGAGTGTGCTGGATCGTGGCGCCACATAGGCCATGACGTAGTGCCTATGGCCCATACTTGATTAATTGTTGAGTATTCATCCCCTGATTCTGAGTCAACCATAGTTGTCACGTCGGCAGGAATGAGGTACAAGTTGCCATACGCAACGGCGACTGACTCTCTCGGAGCAAAAGCTTCTATTGGAAGCGTCCACAGGGGCTGTCCCGTGTAAGCATCCAGACATGCAAATTCAGGTGCACTTTTATATCCGACATAAGACGCGTTTTGACCTGTTGTAGCGTAGATTTTGCCATCAGCAACCGTGGGAGTCCCAGGAAACATCAAGGGACCAGGCCCCTCGTACTTCCACACTACATCGCCTGTGTCTATGTCCAGAGCGTAAAGATTCCCGTCTCTGTTGAGTTCGTACACCATTCCATACGCAACTGCGGTACCAACACAGAAATATCCGTCTTCAGTGTGGGGGTTATACTCCCAAATGATGTCTCCAGTGGTTGCGTTGAAGCAATAGAGCGTGTTGTCGTGAGAGCCGCCCCTGAAGAACCGATCTTGGTAATATGAACCGGAGAAAAGCATTGAAGCCTTTGTTTCCGTATCCCACAGAACGTCTCCTGTTTTGGCGTCAAGTGCCACTTGATGAGGCTCATATGAACCCGGAAACACCTTTCCATCGCCGTACTGTATTCCAGAACCCGACACCTCAGAGCCGGAAACGTAGGTTTCCCACGCCACTGTCGGAGGCTGTGATGGATCAGAGAAGTCCCAAGCGTAAATAGTGGAATTTACTAAGGTGTAAAACAGTTTTTCTTCAGGACTGTAAACATTGTAGGTGAAGAGGGGCGCTGTCCTTGCGGAAAAATTGGCGCTCTCCCATAGGATACTTCCAGTTTCGGGGTCGAGGCAGCTATTCCCCACAACCATGTGGGCATCATCGATTTTGTACACGGACAGCCAATCAGTGGAAAAGGCAGACAACGTGGTGTTCCAAATGATGCTGCCTGTTGTCCTATCGAGGGCGAAAACTGTTGTCATCGTTACGACAAAAATTTTGCCGTTAAATGCTGAGATGGAACTCTGTATGCCAGTTATGTTCGTTTTCCACAAGAAATCTGGCGCTTCTGGAGCGGGTCCTGCTGAGAAACGCGTAAAAGACGGGTCGCCTTGAAGCTGAGGCCACTCGTACTGAAGCAAAGCGTCGTATTCAGATGCTCCGTCGCCTTTACCTGTGCGCTCAAGAAAATTTATTAACCCCACAGCGGCTGAGATAGCCAAAACCAGAATTAAGAAGCCTCCAATTATTTTAATAGGCTTTGGAATTCTCATTATTTTCACTTCAAAGGTTTATTTTGGTACGGTAAGCCGTAGTCATCTAAACTATCTTAAACCTTGTTAGACTCTATCTTTACTGAAAGGCACAGATTAAAGTTTCCATAATTTGCCTTTAATTGAGGAAACGCCATCAAAGTGCAGAAACAAAAAGTTGGCAAGCTAGCAAATTAACAGTGCGTAAAGCCCTTCCAACTTCAGTCTTAAAACTTTAATGTACATATAGAAAATTGAAAGAAATTTATGAGTGCTTTTGCTTTATCTGCTAGCTCTTCTCTCAGAGTGGTGCACACAGTTAAGTTATTATTTAAGTGAACTCCTCTGTTATGAACAAATCCATCACATGATCAAGGGAGAAACTGCAAGTGATTTTGTTGATGACTACTGCCCCGCCTTTAAAGTCACCTTGGGGCGTGCCAGCAAGGCTTCCCCCCTTAGGATTAGCTTATGTTGCGGCGGCTCTCGAGAAAGCGGGCTTCCAAGTGAACATGCTTGACAATTATCAGCTTAATAAGCCAATGGATTACGTCAAACAGGAAATTGAAAGACTTAACCCAGAAATAATAGGTATAACTTGCAGCTCTGTAACCTATCAAAGATGCGTTGAAACAGCAAAGGTTGCTAAAGAGTTGCTGCCATCCTGCAAAGTGGTGGTCGGAGGGTGGCACCCTTCGTACTTGCCTGATAGCATGTTGCAGCATCCAGAGATTGACTATGTTGTCATGGGAGAAGGCGAACAGGCTATGGTGAAACTTGCTACTCTCATCACAAAAGGTAATGACAGAGAAACTATCGCCGCCATTCCTGGTATCGCTTTCAAATATAAAGGGGAAACCATTAAAAACCCTCCGCAAGTTATTAGCAACATAGATCAGATTCCTTACCCAGCTAGGCACCTACTGCCGATGAGCCTATACGACAGAAAAATTGGATATTTAAAAGCCGCACCCGCAGATGTTGTCAATATTATAAGAGGCTGCCCGTATGAGTGCAGCTATTGCGAAACCAAAAAATTATGGGGACCAAAATGCCGAGCCTTCAGCCCATCTAGAGTGGTTGAAGAACTTGAGTACATGGTCAAAAACTATGGTTCAAAAGGCATCTATTTCATAGGTGACAACTTTACTATTAACAAAAAGCATACAATAGAACTATGTAATCTGATGAAACAGCATAAACTGAACCTCGAGTGGGTATGTGATACTAGAGTTGACCTGATCTCGAGCGACCTGCTGAAGGAAATGAAAGACGCTGGATGCAGCAGCATATTTTTCGGAGTCCAATCTGGTTCCCCTCGCATTCTAAAAAAACTCAACATTAAACTTACTCGGGAGCAATTTATTGAAGGGTTCAAGCTTTGTAGGAAAGAAGGGATACAGATCGCCTGTTCCTTTATGCTAGGAATACCTGGAGAAACAAAAGAGGACATGGAAACGACATACGAATTTGCCAAGGAATTAGATCCGGACTGGTGCCAGTTTAACGTCTTTATAGCGTGCCCAGACAGCGCCCTGTACCAAGAGGTATTGCAGAAAAAGCTCTATGATCGCATGGAAAGTTTCTTGGCTTACGTCAAAACCGAAGACTTTGACTACGAATCAGTGATGGAGATTCAAAAGCGCTATCAAAATGGCTTCTATATGTCTCCGAGAAGGATATTTCGAAGAATCAGACGAGAGGGCTTGCTTAGTGTCTTGAGAAAGGGCTTTAACGTGGGACTCGCGTAGCAGACCAGAACTTGATTCTCTTTAACGAAAGCATTTTTTATCCTTGATTTCTTTAAAAGCTGTTTCTGAAGAACTGTTGCCATCGTCAAAAAGTTTATACACTTTTTCAGGGACTAATAATGAAAGGAATTTGCATGAATTATAGAAAATCTCTCGTTAAAGTGGGGCTTTTAATAGTTCTTTGTTCTTGGCTATTTTTTACAGTCTACTGGTTTTTTAAAGGGCTCAGCTGGGTTCCACAAGCGGTCAATTATACGCTTTTAATTGACTTTCTCACGGAAGGCGCAGGAACATTAGGATTTATCTTACGAATTGGCGCCGTTACTCTAGCTATATTGGCTTTAGTCAATTTCTTGAAGGGAAAAGAGATTTCAAAAATTATGAGACTCATCAGCTTCGCAGTGGTTTTGGAGGCATTATATTTCTTGTGTTTCACTCCTTCGGCGATTTTAGGTTTCCAAGCAGGACTCGGATTGGCAGGAGGGCATACTTTGATCAGTGGAGAGTCCGGAGGACTTTGGTTCTTTATCGAGACCGCAATACCTACCCTAGTGGAGGCAATAATCATGCCCATCTCGTTGCTTAAGTTCAGGTCGAAGTTAACTCCTGATGCAAAGTTTAATAAGGAAACTTTTAAGTGGGTTAGCGTTGTGGGTGTGTGTTATTTTATTGTTTTCTGGCTTACCTACTTGACGCAGTGGATTGCGTCATTCGTCCAGCCTGAAAGTTACGCTTCCCTTTATCCTGGCTACGGGTTGAGCTACATTCTAGAATATCCTCTGAACATGTTCACCTTTATCCTAACAGCAGTCGGGTTGCCTTTACTCGCAGTCTTCTTCCTTTGTTCCACTCTGCCTGCAATGCGAGACCCAGCCGCGGGAATAGATCTGCGAAGATTGGGAGTGACTCTCACGCTTTTAGGAGGGTACTTTATCACCATAATCTCACTATTCAGGATTTTTGGGTACGTGGGAGGACCCTCGATCTGGATCGTGTTCTTCATGTTTAATAATGCTGACCTCTGGTGTGTTACTCTGCCAGCTCTAGGCATACCTCTAATTCTGTTAAAGAAACGCATGGAAAAGTAGCCTTAAGAGGGGCAATCTTCAGATAATACTGCTAAGCAATTGTTACTAAGCAATTTTTCCCCGTTCTAGAGAAAGTTAATTAGTCTACTTAGATTTTTAGTTTAGGATTGAATGGGTGCCATTAGCACGCGGTGACATTGTTGAGTGGTGGTGTAAAGAAAACGGCTAAGGCGGGTCGAAAAGTTAAGATTGCGCTGGTTATTCCGCCATCGATGGAGATAGAACAAATTTGGTGCCCCAATTTACCGATTGGTTTAGCCTATTTGGCGGCTGTCCTTGAGAAAAACGGGCATGAATTAACAGTGTTTGATTGCCCAGCGCTTGGAATAGACCATAAGAATTTAGCAGCCAAGATTGCCTCCTTTGAGCCCGACGTCGTTGGCATTACCTCTGTGACTCCCACAATTAAATCCGCACTTTTAGCGACGCATAACGCAAAAGAAACCTATCCAAACGCCGCTGTTGTTTTAGGGGGACCTCACCCCACATTTTTGGATAGCCAAATTCTCAGCGAACAGCCAGATGTTGACGTAGTGGTTAGGGGCGAGGGCGAAGAGACTATAATTGAGCTGTTGCCGAGACTGGTTGGTTCTGGCGACCTTCAATCCGTTTTGGGGATTTCTTTTAGAAAGAACGGACACGTAATTCGCACGCCAGACAGACCGTTTATTCAAAACCTTGATGAACTGCCGCGTCCGGCATATCAGTATTTCACGTTAAAGAAGTACCAATTTTTTGGAAAAACGATACTTCCGATTTTGACAAGCAGAGGATGCCCTTTTCAGTGTTCCTATTGCGTTTCGTCTCGAATGGTTGGGAAAATGTTTAGAGCTAGGAAACCAATCAGTGTCGTTGACGAACTTGAGTGGTTAAGAGATGTGCATGGGGCTGGCGCCTTCAGTTTTTATGATGACGATTTCACCTATGACGAGAGGAGGGCAATTAAGATTTGTGAGGAAATCCAAAAACGGAAAATTGGCGTTCCGTGGGATTGTCAAACGAGGGTTGATCGAATTTCTGAAGAGGTTCTGGTTAAGATGAGAGATGCAGACTGCCAACTCGTCAGTTTCGGCGCTGAGTCAGGTTGCCAAAAAATATTGGACGCCGTGAATAAGAGGACGACTATTGAACAAAATGAAAAGGCGGTTAAGATGGCAAAGGAGGTCGGCCTATCGGTCGCCGTGTCTGTAATTATTGGATACCCAGGCGAGACACCAGAAACGCTAAAACAAACCTTTAACTTCATTCGAAGAACCGAACCGGACTATGTCTATTTGTGTGTGGCAACGCCCTATCCTGGCACTGCGCTTCGCAATACTTTGGAGGATTTGGGATGGAAAATGTCAACAGATTGGAGTCAATATGACTTGCAAACACCAGTGTACGAAAATCCGCTGCTGCCTGTGGATCTCGTTGAGACACGGAGAGACTTCTATAACCGTTTTTATTCTTGGTCATATATTTTGCGTCAATCTTTGAGAGGAACGTTTTACAGTAAAAATATGGCTCGGACTGCGCTAAATGATCGTCTGTGGCGGATGAAACTGCCAAGGTGGATTTTTAGCGGTCTCAAAAAGGTGAGGTCTCAACCCAAGAGTCCACGAACTGTGTGAAGCGATAAATGGCAAGTTGGGATGGTGATGTGGGCGGATTTAGTTTTAATCGGTGCTAACGTTTTAACCATGGACAGGTCTCAGCCCTTTTCGAAGGCAATAGCCATAAAAGGCGACAGAATAGTTCAGGTCGGTACAAACGAGGAGATTGGCGAGTGGATTGGGAAAGACACGAAAATCATAAGCCTAAATGGGAAAACAGTAGTTCCAGGTTTCATAGACACACATATTCACGTTGCTGACTTTGGAAGACTCCTAACTTGGATCGACTTAAGCGACGTAGGCTCCATTAAGGAAATGCAAGAAAGCCTCAGCAGATGCAAACAGAAAACGCCTAAGGGAAAATGGATAATAGGTCGCGGCTGGGGCAAAAAGCGTTTTACCGAGAAACGTCTTCCCACGCGCTTTGATCTGGACTTGGTTTCGCCTGATAATCCAGTGATCTTTTATCACCAGTGTGGGCAACTATGCGTCGTAAACAGCAAGGCCTTAGAATTGGCTGGCGTTGCAAAGGCGATCCGTGCACGGTCAGGTGGCTTGATTGACAGGGATCAGAAGACGGGTGAACCCACGGGCGTTTTGCGGGAGAACGCCACGAACCTATTGTGGAAGGTAATTCCTGAACCGAGTGAGGAAGAGTTGTTGGACGCCGCTGGTTTGGCGTGTGAAAAAATCGTGGAAGCTGGTGTGACCAGTGTGCACTGGATCGTCTTATCTCCAATTGAGATTTCGATAATTCAGAAGCTTCATGAGCAACACAGGCTGCCTCTGAGGGTTTACGTGATAGTTCCAGCGAATTTTTTGGACAAAATAGCAGGCTTAAAGCCAAGCGATGCTTTAGCCTTGAAGGTTGGGGGAGGGCTGATCTTTGCAGACGGCTATTTAGCCGCTAGAACTGCAGCACTGTTTCAACCCTACAGCGATGATACTGGATCAAGCGGCAAGCTGCTCTGTACGCAAGAGGAAATGAACACGGCAGCCATAAAAATCGTTAAGGCTGGTCTCCAGCTGGTGATACATGCTGTGGGCGACAAGGCTGTGGACGCTGCGCTAACTACAATAGAAACGTCAGGAAAAGGTCATCGCAATCGCATAGAACAAGCTGCAGTCGTCAAAGAGAGGCTAGTTCAACGCTTGAAAAAGCAGAAGGTGATTGTTTCCGTGCAGCCTTGTGTTGTTGCCTCCGAATTTTCAGTTTGGTCCGCTATTGAACATTTAGGCTCCGAAAGGGCTAAGTGGCTTTTTCCAGTAAAAACTTTGCTTCGGGAAGGAGTGCGGGTGGTCGGCGGCTCGGACTGCCCGATGGAACCGTTAAGCCCTCTGTTGGGCATGCAAACTGCTGTGACCAGAGAGTTCTTTCCTGAAGAACGCATAAGCGTTGAGGAGGCCTTGTGCCTTTACACGGTTGACGCGGCATATGCTTCGTTTGAGGAAAACATCAAGGGGTCGATTGAAAAGGGCAAATTAGCAGATCTCACAGTCATTTCTCGTGACCCGAGGATGGTTAAGCCGAACGAAATAGGCGACATTGAGGTGGAGATGACCATTGTGGGCGGAAGGGTAGTTTATTTTAAATGCTGATCTGCCAGTTCACGCAAGTTTTCAATCCATAAATAGGGAAAATACGCTTGGAACTTAAGCTCTGTAGTTCTTTGGGGTTTTGAAATGTTGTTAGTTAGCCTTTTTTCTGTAGCGTCTCTTTCTTGGTGCATGGTGATTATTTGGCTGCTGTTCCAGGGTCTCAAGTTTTCTTCGTAGATGCTGATTACGTTCTTGCTGTTTGTCCACAGTAAGCATGGAAAGGCGAGTGGTTTTTTTCGGGTGGAGACGTATATTTCTTCGCGGTCGATGATTAGGTAGGGTTTAACTGTGATTTTGTCTGCGGTAAGTTTAACGGTGAAGTCGCCTTTGCTGGGCATTATCTCCTCAAGCGTTCTTTTCACCGAGTCCTTATTTTTGGCGGTGTCTACAAGCAGCCGGGTTTTCACCTTGTTTGCGCGCGCGAAAAAAGTTGCTTTTCAGTTAAATTTATAAGCATGTCGCATCATATTGCGACTCCGTTGGGGGAAGGCAACTTCTCAAAAGCTTATCTTCTCTCAACAAAAAATAAAATTAAAGGAAAGAAAAAAATGAAAATATCGAGAAAACAAACACTAACTTTGATTGCAGTGTTTCTGATGGCAACTATTGCTATTATCGTACCTTTACCTATGGCCAATGCAGCTACAAAAAACTTCTATTCTTGGGTTTACGTTGCTACCGGCATTGGAGACCGCCCGCTTGGTCTCGGTGAAGATCTATTGCTTGTCGCTTGGACTGCAGATATGCCCCCAGATATCGGTGAACAGTCGGGTATTGTTATCTCACCCAGTGGTAGAGCTGGGTGGGATGGTATGCAAATAAAAGTTTGGGACCCTGACAATGAGACGGAGATCTTAGAGATGCCCTATAGCGATCCAGTCGGCGCTAACTGGATTAAGTACACTCCCGATAAAGTAGGCACGTATACGATTCAAGCTATCTTTCCGTATACCGATAAAGAACTCAAGGTGATGTATATTGATTATGCGGGTATGGTGCCTGTTTTTTACATGCCAGGAGATCACTTAATCTATAGTGCTGCTGTTAGCCCAAAAGCAACATTCGAGGTTCAAGAAGAACCTACACCACAATGGGTTGAGTCGCCTCTTCCGAACGATTACTGGACTC
This sequence comes from uncultured Candidatus Bathyarchaeia archaeon, assembly GCA_964639375.1. GTDB lineage: Archaea > Thermoproteota > Bathyarchaeia > Bathyarchaeales > Bathycorpusculaceae. Next base: position 18,978 of record CAZXCX010000001.1, on the reverse strand, counting down.
GCCCAATAAACGACGCATCCAGAGGCTGGTATACGCTTACCGGTAACTGGCTTGGCAGTGCCGCAAATTCATGGCCTATGGGCGGTTCAGGCGGCACCATCGGCGGGGGCGGCGGCTTGTTTGGCATGGGCGGCGTCTATGCTTACGGCAATGGACCAGAAAGCGCTCACATACTATGGTCAAAACCGTTCTACATTGGAGGCCTCATGGATGAACGTTTCGGCGACATCCCCTTTGCAACTCAACACTACCAAGGTGTCGGCTTTAACCCAACCATAATACTTGACGGCAAAGTTCACTTTACCCCAATCTACGCTCACACTGGCAGCCAAGGCTGGGAAATAATTGATCTGTATACAGGCGAAACGCTGTCCAAAGACTACGATGCAACATGTCCGAATATGGGTTCAATCTACGACTACGAGTCGCCTAACCAGCACGGAGGATTCGCGTATCTATGGCAAACTGGCGGAGGAGGCTTCTTCTTCGGAGGCGCCGCTGCTGTCGAAGTGCCAGAGATTATCACGTTAGCTCATTCGTACCAGGAAAAGGCAGGGCTGCTTCCTAAGCAGACAGGTACATTTTATACGGTGAATAGAACGCAAACGCCGGTCAGCCTTGGTACCGTTTGGAAGATGATTGACGGATACACAATGAATACGCTATGCTACATAGCTAACGTGTCCAGTAGCGGCACACAGGTGTACGGCAAAGACGGAAGCATACTCTACTACAGCTTACAAAACTATAATGTCACTAACGATGACATCAACTATTATTGCAGAGTGTGGAACGCTTCATCTGGAACTATGGTTTCGGCTCAAACCGGAACAGGCGCTTGGCAGTGGAGACCTGCAGGTCAAGATTTCGGAGCAACAGATCCGTACTTTGGTGTAGGTATGAACTTCTTCCTTACCTTCGATATGGACTATAACATTGTGCACGATGGTAACCAGATGTGGTGGCAGAACTTCTCAATACCCGACGTCTCTGGCGGCTCAATCCAAGCTGTTCGGGAAGGTGAGTACATGATCGTTGGCGACATAGGAATAAACACCCCCGAAGAAAAGCGAAACGGATGGATGATGGGCATTAGTCTGGCGGAAGATAATAAAGGCACGCAGCTTTGGAAATCCACCTTTACGCCACCATTCGTTGACACAGCGAAAAACATTACAATGGCAGGAATGTTCACAGGCGGCTTTAGCTTGAGAGGCGTGTATCCTGAAGAAGGCATAATGGTTTTCGGAGAAGCAAAGAGCCTAAAAGTATGGGTTTACGACTTGGAGTCAGGCAAGCCACTATGGGAAACGGAAGAAGGTGAGATACCACAATACTGGTTCTATAGCGATGGCGTATCCATCCATCATGGAAAGCTTCTCATCTACGGCGGCTACGCCGGAAGTATGACGGCTTACAATGCTACGACAGGAGAAAAACTATGGACCTTCAAAGCTGAAGGCATCGGCGACGAAACTCCCTACGGCAACTACCCAATAGACATAGCCGCTATCACTGAAGATAAGGTTTACTTTATGGCGTGGGAGCACTCGTACACTGCTCCACTGATACGTGGTCCATGCTTACGTTGTGTCAACCTCACAGACGGAACGGAAATATGGAGCATCTTAGACTTCGGTACTGGTGGAGCTCTCGCAGACGGTATCCTACTAAGTAGCAACAGCCTGGACAACATGATATACGCTTACGGCAAAGGCCCAAGCGCCACCACAGTTTCCGCGCCACAGCTTATTCCAACAGTGGGATCCAGCGTAGTGATTACAGGCACAGTCACTGATCAGACCGATTCTGGCAGACGTAACACAAACGACAAAATCGACTTCACACTTAAGGGCACTCCAGCAATATCCGACGAAGACATGAGCGCGTGGATGGAATACATGTTCATGCAACAGATAAAGCCAGCAGACGCAAAAGGCGTTGAAGTAGTGTTGGAGACGCTTGATCCTAACGGCAACTTCTACGAGATCGGCAGAACCACAAGCGACATGACCGGCGCCTACGGTGTAACGTGGGAACCGCCGGTTCCAGGCGACTACCAGATCATCGCTACGTTCGCAGGATCCGCAGCCTACGGGCCCTCACAAGCAATAACCTACATGAGCGTGGCAGAAGCGCCAGAGCCTACGCCAGGACCAACACCAACGCCGGCACCGATGACTGACACGTACGTCTTAGGTATAGGAGTCGGAGCAATCATAGCAATCATCGTAGTCGGGCTAGTAATCATCTTGATGCTCAGAAAACGGTAAACATCGCAACAACAAACAACCAAACAATCTTCCCCCTCTTTTTTCGGGGTCACACACAAAAAAGGAGAAAAAAACATCAAGGGCTGAAAGGGCTCTGCACAATCAAAGTAACAGCAGCAGCTTTTAGACAACTGCATTTTCTCCTATATTCTGGCTACAGGACCCCAGCAAACCCTCAAGGTCTCCAATATTTTAACTTGAAATGTCTCTTTTCTATACTCATAATTGTAAAGAATCCTAAAAGCGGATTCAACGAGAAAACAGTCTAGTGACAACATCACAACACGCGTAGCGCACATCACAGAAGAAGCTTGCGAGTTAATCCAAGTAGGCTTTAACTATACAACAGGAGAACACAACGATGAAGGTAAAATCTTCCGTAAACGAAAATAAGGAGAATGTGTTAAGGGTGTTACGGAATCACGGAAAAGTCCATGAATTGTGGCCGAGGTGAGGTAGCTCGGTTCGTTTTAGGCATTTTTCCCATGTTACTCGTAACTTATTTTTTGCTTGCGCTACACGTTTCTGGGCAGTTGCTCTCTAACTACGGAGACATGCACTTTCTTGATGGAAAAACGGACTTTTCTCATTTTTCCTCTTTTTCAGCATGACCAGGAGTATTATGATTACGACTGCAGTGATGATGCCTATTCCAAATAATACTTCCACTGAGAAGAAATCTATAGGTGTTGGAGTAGGCGTTGGAGAAGGTGTCGGTGTTGGAGTAGGCGTTGGAGAAGGTGTCGGTGTTGGAGTAGGCGTTGGTTCAATTGTCGGAGTAGGTAACGGGGGTGATTCAGGCGATAGGAGAATGCAGTTGTAACCATAACATGTTGCAACACGTTGTCCAGGATCAAAATGGGAATACGTGGTTGTACCCTGTTCTTTAATGTACACTTTAAAATCGTAAGAGAAAAGCCCAGATACGAGGTCACTTCTCTGTGGAATGTTAAAGTCAATGTATACGGCTACATTGCTGTATGCAGGTATTTGCAAAGGGCTGTCGGTATAGTTTTTCCCAAAAAACTCGGTGACGAAAAATGTTCCATCACTTCTAGGTAAATACAGTTGGAACCCCATTTCCCTTATATCATATGCAAATGCTTGATCAGTATTTTGAATATTGATGATAACCATTCCTGTGGAGCCTACATCGTAGGATAGTCTATCAAAGTTTACAGTGAAATAAGGAAGTTGCGCCGAAACTGATGAAACAAGAGTACATGTAATCAAGCAACTCAAAAGAGCAGATACAAGTAACTTTCTCATTTATTTATCCTCGGCTTTCTCAACTTTTTTTCATTTAACAGAGCCATTTACCAATCAGATTTGCTATTCCGATTTTCATGTTTAACGGATAGATGTTTACGGTCCAAGTTGAATATTAATTTTATCGAAATAACCCTGTTGCAGCCAGAGTCACGCGCGCGCGTCAATTTCCTCGATCTCATAGCTTACTAATTTTATGTTTGGCGTATTTTTCAAAGAAGGATTTTTCGCTCCTATTACATTGGCATTAGCTTGGTGCAGGAGCTAGCATGGGCGGGTACGATGCAGCAGGATATGCTACATGCAGCAATATCATGAGTGCTAAAACTGAAGGGTGCCAATTTGTGTCGTAAGGTGCATCTTGTGTAGCAGACCAGCCGCCGTCGGTAAACTGAGCTGCGATGACGTTTTGCACAAAGGCAGGGTTAACCAGGTTGCCTTGCCCTGCCTGGTAGAGGAAGGCGGCGGCTTCGAGTTGAATGTCGTCGACTTGTGAGCCGTCGCCGATTAATGCGGCGTTCATTTGGTATAGGGTACTTGTGAAGTTTTCTGGTAGTTGGAGACTGCAGTTGTTGTTTTGCAGCCAGATGGTCGCCAGCAACGCATGTGTCAGCAAGTAGGCTCCATCATTAATGCTTCCATCATTAGTGGGTTTTGCCGCATAAATAAAACCTAACTCCACAGCGTCTGTGAGCTGGGACAGGTAATCGTCGGGCAGACTGATTCGGTCGGAGTAGAGGGCAGGAATCGTGAGGCGGTTGAGCGGGTCTGTCACTGAATTGAAATCCTTTGGCTGAACGGCAGGAGTGTTATAGTCGGCGATGCGTCGCCATATTCGTATTAGAGGGTCGGTGCTAGAAGCGTACAGTTGGTCGTAGCGCTGCAATGAATCTTTGAATTCTGCTATGCCGAACTGTCGGTAAATTACGTTAAGCATTAACAAACCGATGGGGTGCTCGGTCTGCCTCAAGTAGGTAATGCCGTGGTTTATTGCTTGCTGTAACGCCTGATTTGTCGGTTGCACAGTGCTTATGGGAGTTGGTAGCGCGGGCGCGTCAGAAGGCGCCGAGGGCAACTTTAGTAGTAGCAAAATCGTCAATAGACTGCATATTACGATAACAACAAAGAGTACTATTAGCGATTTCTTCATACTTTTTCTATTTGGTTCAATAGTTTTTATATGTATTGTTTCGAGGGGCGCGCGCTAAGCCAAGCATAATCGATACAGATAAATTTTCCAACTGCATCAGAAATGTATCTATCCCAACTGGTGATTAACATCTTAACCGCATTAGTTGCTGTTTGCATCCTTATTTTAGCGATAGTAGTAGATCTGCTGTTCGGGGATCCCTCTCCAAACAGCCCGTGGAAGGCTACGTACAAACTGCATCCAACAGTGTGGATGGGCAAACTAACCCGCGCATTAGAGCCTAAACTTAAAAACTCAAACCCGAAAATAGAAAAATTAAACGGCGTCTTCCTAGCCTTAATAATAATAATTGTCTTCACGCTTCCTGTCTATCTCGGTTTGCTCCTAATCTACACTTGGCTGGGTTTCCTCTTCTATGCTCTCGTAGCCGTTCTACTCTTGAAATTAACTATCTGCATAAAACTCGAAACTGACTGGGCCAAAGCCGCAACCAAAGCAATCGCATCTGGCGATCTGGATGAAGCGAGAAGATACTCTCATTTCTCGCGAAGAGACTCAAAAGACCTGACTGGCACTCAGATGAGTTCAGCAGTAATTGAATCCATGGCAGAAAATCTGATAGATTTCAAGCTCTCGCCAATCCTCTCCTACGCCTTTTTAGGCGTTTCAGGCGCTATCGCGTTCAGAGCCGTCAACACGCTCGACGGCATGGTGGGATTTAAAGACAGTGAGCACATCCACATCGGTTGGTTTTCCGCAAATCTCGACACCATAGTCAACTACGTTCCAGCACGATTAACTGCAGTTCTCATAGTGTTAGCCTCAGCTATACTGGGCGAAGACTACAAGAACGCATGGGCAATTGCCCGCCGAGATCACGACAAAACCCCCAGCAGAAATCACGGTTGGCCTATGGCAGCCATGGCTGGTGCATTACGGGTACAATTGGAAAAACCGGGTCAATACATCCTCGGAGAGCCAACTGAAACTCTTTCTTCGCATAAAATATTGCTTGCATTAAAAATCCGCAACATGACCATGATCCTATGTATACTTTTAAGCCTTCCCATCATCTTGCTAATAAGATTGTACTTCTTCCCCTACTAATTAAAATCCCCGTTTTCAATTCTCGCTGTACAAAACGTATTAATCACAGCATGAAACAATAAACTTGTCAAGAGATGCCCCATAAAATGAGAGGACAGCTTTCCAGCAAAAACACGTCCTTTTCACAAAATGCACAACGCAGGGAACAAAAATGCGCATTTGTTTGATTAATCCACCTCGAATTCAACCGAAATTATGGGGAAAACCAAGCATACTTCAACCCATAGAAATAGCATATGCAGCAGCCGTGCTCGAGAAAGAACACGAAGTGAAAATAATTGACTCTGCCAACGAAGGCTGGAACAATCTAAAAGAAATAGACACAACTAAATACCGCCAAGGATTAAAAAAAGAAGAGATAACAGCTAGGATCAAACAGTGGGCACCAGATGCCGTAAATATAAACATCCCATTTTCCGGATGGTGGAAACCCGCATACGAAGTAGCATCAATTGTAAAAAGCATTGACAAAAACATTATCACCATCCTGAGCGGATTAGATCCCTCTGCGAGACCCACAGAATGCCTCAGCCACCCCAACACCGACTATGTCATAATAGGGGAAGCAGAACGCACCATTGAAGAATTAGTCAAAGAACTGGAAAAAGGAGCCACAAAAGACCTAAAGAAGATAAGAGGAATAGGCTACATCAAAAACCAAGAAATAATCATCACTCCCTCAAGACCAACAATTCAAGATTTAGATTCCCTGCCCTTTCCAGCAAGGCACCTACTTCCAATGCAAACATATTTTGACGCAATAAAAGAAATCCCCTTGCGAGGAGAAATAAGCCAACCATGGGCCACAATGGTCACAAGCAGAGGTTGCCCATTTAACTGCGTTTTTTGCTCCATTCACACAGTCATGGGACGTAAATGGCGTGGTAGAAGCCCAGAGAATGTGGTTGATGAATTAGAACAAATAATTAACACCTACCACATTAAGCAATTAGACTTCAGCGACGAAAACATGACATTAGACAAAAAAAGAATGGAAAACATCTGCGACCTAATAGTGAAAAGAGGATTAGACATTGAATGGTTCACCCCAAACGGCGTCAGAGCGGACACTCTTGACCAAGAACTTTTGAAGAAAATGAAAAACTCTGGTTGCAAGAAAATACGAATCGCCCCAGAGTCTGGCGTTCAACGTGTTGTCAACCAAGTAATCAAAAAGAACCTAGACCTAAAAAAGGTAGAACAAGCCGTAGTCCTATGCAAAAAAGTTGGAATCAGAGTAGGATGCTTCTTTGTAATCGGGCTTATAGGCGAAACAAAAGAAGAAATAAAACAAACAATAAAGTTTGCTTATAAACTCAGAAAACTAGGTGCCGAAAGCTTCATTTTCAGCATAGCAACCCCAATCTATGGGACTGAACTCTACGAACAAGCGAGACGTGGCGGTTTCTTAAAGGAAGGCTTCAGCGATGAAGCTTTAGCTGCGGCTGAACCTCTCATTGAAACTCCAGAATTCACTGCAGACGATTTGCGTGAATTATGCGCACTAGCCAATTTGGTGAATCCCACTTTCACCCGCAACAAGCTAATAAAAGCCATTCGAAACCCAAAAAAAGCACTAAAAGTCCTGTTAGGAAAGAAATGAAATAAACGCAAACCGCCTTCTTTTGTTTATAGTTTTGCTTAAAATGAAACAGCAGAAACTTTAATAATTGTTCTTTGCTCTAACCCCTCGAATGATGGATGTGGTTGTATGAAAGTTGTCGTCCACTGGAGCGGCGGCAAAGAATGTTGCTTGGCTTATCATAAGGTGGTTGAGCAGGGTCATGGTGTTGCCTATCTTCTTTCCTATATTTACAAACAGCCGTATGTTTTTCACAGCGTTCCAGTGATGGAACTGCAATCCAAAGCTCTAGGAATCCCACAAATTAAGGTTAAAATTAAAAAGCCGTACGAAGATATCCTCGCGACCCTTGCTCGTCTTAAAAAAGAGGAAGGAATCGAGGGATTTGTGACTGGAGACATCGTCGGCGCGGGCTGCGCGCAGATACATCAGACTTACTATAATGCCATGTGCGAACAGTTAGGCATGACATTGATAATGCCGAATGAGAATCCGTCCAAGGACACCTACCACGTTTTGAAGGAAGAGATAGCTGCAGGCATAAAACCCATCATGAACTGCATAAACGTGGATTACCTTGGCGAAGAGTGGTTGGGTCGCGAACTCAATGAGGCTTCCATAAAAGAGTTGAAGGTGCTGGCTGACGAGCAGGATATTGATGTCTGCAGTGAAGATGGGCGAGGTTTTCACACTATGGTTCTTGATGCACCGCTCTTTAAGGAATGCGTCGAAATCGGCAAATTCAAAAAGAAAAAATACAAGGAAAAAGCGAAAAACTGGAAGAGAAACTGGCTTTACATGGACATAAAAGAAGCGTTTCTGAAGCCTAAAGAATAGTTATGCCTCATTTGTGACTTGTGATTCTGTAAATTGCTGTTTGGTGTGGGGTTGTGTTCTCTAGTGCTCGGAAAAGACTATACCCCCCTTATATAAAGGCTGAAACGCGAGTTCACTTTGATGCGGAGCTGACGTTTTGCATATTAGGTTTTTCCATAAAAGATAAGGGCTAGTTTAACGTATTGTTATTTGGTGCTGTTGTGAAGAGAACGGCATTAGCAGTAACACTCATCTCGGCACTCTTACTTTTGTTATTGCTGGTTGCTTCTGTTCCTTCTTGGAAAGCTGATACTGAAGCGCCACAGGTACAGTGGAGCAAAACCTACGGCTACATATCTGGAGTCTCTATCGTGCAAGTTAACGATACCGACTTGGTAATTGCAGCAGAGGCTGGGACGGATTGGTATTACTTTGGACACAGTGAATACGATTACACAAACAGAACAGGTGTTTTGTTTAAAATAGATTTGAATGGCGATGTCAAGTGGAGAAAACAATTACCCGTCAGTCCAGTCACTTTGATTGCAACAAGAGATGGCGGATTTGCCATTGCAGGATGGACACGAAGACCTGTAGGGTCAGACCACCTTGGTTTGCCTATATATGGTTATTTCATTTCCTTAGTTGAAACAGACTCAGAAGGTAATGTTTTATGGAATCAACCTTATGAGAACCAAACAGATGTCACACCAACTTCGGTTCAAAGAAGTAGACTTTCCGTTAATTCAGTTGTACAAACCAACGATGGTGGATTTGTTCTTGGAGGAACCAAGCAAGGATACGAGCATTACGATTACTATTATGAAGCATGGTTAATGAAGACAGACTCGTCTGGCAACATGTTATGGATAAACTACTATGGTGTTGAAGAGGAAAATGATGGAACTATGCAGAATGGTTTTCAAAACATTGTTGAAACTGATGATAAGGGCTTTTTGTTTGCGGGTTATTTAGATGGGGCAATTATTGTCAAAACAGATTCTATGGGTAAGATTCAATGGACAAAAACCTATAACGACATTAGGTTTGGTTCAATGCTAAAAACGAAGGAAGGTGACTTTGTCTTTGCGGGGTATCAAGGAAGATATGAGAAGGCTTATGTGATGAAATTAGACGCTGCTTTTAACATTGTATGGAATAGGGCATATGAAGACTATTCATCTTTCTCGATAGAGGATAGTGTTAATGATGGTTACTTGTTTACTAACTTCGTCTATGGCGGTCATTCTCTCATTAAAACCGACTTAAAAGGGAATATTGAATGGACATACAATTCAAATTGCTCTATTCGTTCAGCAATACAGACAAAAGATGGAGCATACGCTCTTACAGGAAATATAGAGCATCCTGATACACCGTCAAGAGGTGCCGTTACGGATATAATGGTAGAAAGGCTCGCCTCAAAACCAAGCATGACTCCTTTGCCTACCTCATCACCTGAGCCCATAGAAACATGGCTGTTCACAACAATTTTAGTTGCATCCTTCGTAATAATAGTGGTAGTTGTGGGCATAGGTCTTCTTTTCTACTTCAAGAAACGCAAACGTGAGGTTGAGTCCTAAATGAAGAAAACAGCATTAGCACTCATCTTGGCACTGTTAGTCTCAGCATTAGCTCCATTCCACTTGGTCAAAACAGCAAGTGCAGCAACGGTAATTGTTCCAACCGATTTTTCCACAATCCAAGAAGCTATCAACAACGCAAACAATGGAGATACTGTATTTGTCAAATCAGGTACGTATTATGAGAATGTGACTGCAAACAAACCAGTCTTTCTAAAAGGGGAGAACCCAACATTATCAATAATCAAGGGAGGAATCACAGTTACTGCCCAGAATGTTACAATTAACTCACTCACATTGGATGGCTCTGGAATATGGAGCAAACTAGGAAGATTCACCTATGGCGTGCAAGTCATAGGCAACCAGCATACAACTACTGCAGCCTCCATTAGCAACTGCATTATCACGGGATGGATGACCGCAATAGCGGTGTATGACTGTGACGGAAACAAACTCGTAAATAATACCTTTTCAAATACGAATGTTGGGATAGATTTAGGCGGCTCAGACAACATCGTCTCGTACAATAATGTCCAAACATGGAGTGATGGCATCCTTCTCGGAGGGCAGTACATGTCCAATAACCTCATTTTCAGGAACACAATATCAGCAGAGGTAGGTATTGTAGTCAACTTTTATAATTCCAATAACCATGTTTTCGAAAACACTATTATCAGCTGTACTACTGGAGTCCATCTGGGAGCATATCCAGAAGGGCACGGTCCCTGTTCGGACAATAAGATTTTCCATAACAACTTCATAGACAACACTCAACAAGCCTATGTGGGTGAAGGCTCAACCAATGCGTGGGACAATGGATATCCCTCTGGAGGAAACTACTGGAGCGACAACAGCGGTATTGACGTAAAGAGTGGGCAAGATCAGACCGCTCCTGGAAGTGATGGCATTGCCGACACACCTCGCGTAATTGACCCTGACAACATTGACAACTACCCATTAATGACCCCGTTCATAATTCCAAAAACCAGTTACAAAATGGTTGATTTCACAAGCAGCTTCAGAGATAACGATGGAAACTTGCTGTACGCTAGGCCTTCGTCTTTTAGGCTAATTTTTCCAAACGGCACAACTTCTCATCCGCTACAGGTAGGAACATATCAGATTCCAACTGGAATAACGGTACTGCATTCTGTTATATGGCAGGGAACCGAGATAAAACCTGAAGAACCCTTCACCTTCGACTCACTTAACGGCAATCCCAATATAAAATGCAGAGTCTACAGTCTGACCATAGACCCGTTGTTCTACGACAACGATGGCGCCCCTGTCAAACCTACGTCGTGGACAATCAAGTTTCCAAACGGCACCACACAAACCGTTTCTTCAACGGTGACATACAATCAAACTCAGACTGGCTGGTATAGTATTATCAACATATTATTTAATGGAGTAAACATCAAAACCGATGAAGTCACCCAACTGACCTCCAATCAGATATGGACCCCAGAAAGCACAGCCTACATACCGCCAGTCCTCCTCTATGATGTAGAATCCAACTCTATAATAACTGAACTCGCCTTTAATGAGACAGAACAAGCAATAAGCTTCTTAGCCACAGGTCCAGAGGGAACAAGTGGTTACGCGATAATACGGATTGCAAGAACCCTCGCAGACAAAGGTGAAGACATCACGGTCTATTTCGACGACAAACCCATTGAATACGCATTGGATTTAACAGAGTATGCATGGATTTTAACAATTAACTACACGCACAGCAGCCACAAAGTTGTCATAATACTCACAAAGCAAGCTCAACCATCAGAGCCTTTCCCAACAACATTAGTCGCCGCCACCGCAGTAGCCATTATGGCAACAGGCAGTGGATTCGCCGCGGCGTACTATCTTCGTAAAAGGAAAAACAATAAGCACTCGAGCCCACCATAAACCGAGCCAGATGGTTCTGTCTGAAAATAATCTGCTACTTAAGTCAGAGCAAAACTAACCTGGTTTTGTGTAACATAAAGGTTAATAATCGTTCTGCGGTCTAACCATCTCGGTTGATAGGTGCGGTTAGATGAGAGTTATCGTTCACTGGAGCGGAGGCAAAGACTGCTGCACAGCACTTCATAAGATAATCGAGCAGGGTCATGAGGTTGCACGCCTCGTCACCTACGTTTACATGGAACCCTACATTTTCCACAGCATACGCGTGGCTGAGCTGCAGTCTAAGGCGTTAGGAATTCCACACCTCAAAGTCAAAGTCGAAGGCAACCGCTTCGACGCCATCGTTGGTGAGCTTACTCGTCTGAAGAAAGAAGAGGGCATTGAGGGCATCGTGACCGGTGACATCGACAACGTTCATCACAAGCGCACGTGGGATTATGCTTGCAAAAAGTTGGGCATTAAATTGATAATGCCTTTATGGGATCGGCCTTTCTTCTCTCTCCTTCCAGGAGACCGCTACCGAAAACGTGTATTGGGCATTGAACTCTCATTAGGCATGAAGCCTATCATTAGCTGTATAGATTTGAATCATCTTGGTCAAGAATGGTTAGGTCGCGAGTTTGACAGGATCTGTGTTCAGGACATGAAGCCATTAGTTGGCCCGTGGGGAAAAGGAATAGATGCTACAGGAGAACCTGGAGAGTTTCACACTACTGTGCTTGACGCACCGCTGTTTAAGCAAGCCATCGAAATCATCAGGTTCAGTAAGAAAAATGAAGAGCTAGATTTTGGGGGGTCACCGAACCGTGTTGGAAATTTCCTCTACATGGATTTCGAAGAAGCTGTTCTAAAACCCAAAAAATCCACAAAGCCTTAAGCAAATTCTAATCAATCGTGCTATTCCAAAAATAAATTTGTGAATACTTTTCCTCGAAATTAAATCGTGGGTCATCGTAAATAATGTCTAGTTTTAGACCGTACCTGCCCATCAGTTTGAGCATGTTCTCCCCGATTATCGGCGTTTTTTCGTCCTCTACCCAAAAACCCCAAATGTTGTCCTCTATTAGATGTGCTGTTCGTCGTGTGCCCCATCCGTAGTCTTTCGGCAGAACAAGAGCCGCCTGCCCATCTACTTTTCCATAGGTGTCTCTGGGGAAAGCCTGAACGTAATCCCAGAACAGCCTCATCGCCGTGAAATGCTCCTCCGCCAAAATGCCATACATGTTGTTCTCAGGATGCTTGGGGTAATTGAACACGACGACGTATTTTGCTCCTGCACGGTAGGCTGTGAGCATCTCTTGGTATATTTCTGGCCCTCTTGCTATGTAGGGCGGCTCGTAATAGGTCCACGTGATAATCGCGCCCCAATCTTTTCCTTGAACGTTTGCTGCGCCGCGGCATAGGGCTATCTGCTGTGTCGTGCTGATGTTCCATCCTAGCTCCACGAAAACCGTGTCGTACCCCGCCAAGTAGTCAAACCAGTAAAGCGCATAATCAGAAGTGAAAAGTGGGAGGCTAGTGCTCTTTACATTTCGCCAGCTCAAAGTAGAAGGAATATCTGTTACAAATCTATTTGCTGCATCGCTGTAGTCTGAAGCATTTTCCATAGCCTCTCTAGCCCACTCCCCGCTGCGCCATTGCCCCGTGTCAATTTGATTTCCACCAGGCTCGTCGTAGAGGTAAATGCCGAGAAATTGGTCTCCCCATCTTTCTTTTGCCGTGTCCAGCCATGTACGAAGCCATAGCCATGGTTCAGCATCGTAAAATACATAATCAAAATATACTATTACGCTCATTCTGGCATCTACGGCGTAATTGCAGATTTCGTTGAGGGCGGTTTCGTTTGTGCTTATATCCCAAGAATCTACAATGAAAAGATTCGTGTACTCTTTCACTTTGTCTATCAGAAGTTTTGCTTCGCTGGTTGTGTTTGAGCCGTATGTAACGCCGAAAAAGAACTTTTCGTTAGAAACATCATTTTTAGTCTCGTAATAAACATAAACTACGGGTAAAAAGGCAACAGAAACCAACAATGCGATGAAAAATAGCACCCATGCTAACTTCATGTACTCTCAACAATGCATATTATGCCATTGGAAACATAAATATATTCTCTTAACTGTTGCATCATGACAGTTTTGAAATTTTTCGATGAACTTTTTAGCTGGGTTTAATTTGCCAAAATAGATTGTCAATGCTGTTGCATCCAACCTTCAACTGAGGAAATCCCCGTTCAGTAATTGATGAAGAATCTATGATATAGAGCAGAGGCTAATTTTAGCCCCAAAACCCAAAAACACAGAGTCTCATAGGGCATCTATAAAATTCCCATAATCAAGTTACCTATTGAAAGTACAACGCTGAGACATTCTAGACCTGATTTGATTTTTCCAATTTTTTTATTCGTAGGCGCGGTATGAAGCCTGGAACCTGACGTTTGTATTCTCGGAATTCTTCGCCGAACTGCTCCTCCATATCCTTGTCTTCTTCTTTGGCGAGGCGCCAGTACAGCACCGGGATCAAGGTTTTGAGGCTTTCTAGATGTAGCTCTTCTTCCTTTCAATTCCCTAGCGTGCAGTAGGGTGTTGCCCAGACGGATTAAAACCAGTGGTCTTAAAGTAAGAGTTCAAGCCCCACAGGGCCTGCTTCCTTTTGTGTTCGGAACCGTAGGCAGTTTTATAAGCAAAGGCACCAAAAAAGCAACAAATGTAATTATGAACTTTTTCAGTAAGTTCTAGGCACACCAAGTTTTGCCAAAACCTTTAATTTTGCCAAGCAGCTTATTGTAATGTGATGTTAGAATGCGCAAGTCAGCGGTGCTGCTGTTGATTCTTGCCTTGGTCGGGTCAAGTGTAGCCCCGTTTTTGTCCGTCAAGGCTAATCCTATTGTTTTTACTCCGCCCGAGATGGTACCTGCACCAGAGAGCGTTTATATTACCATTAGAATTGCATCGCCAAGTGAGAACGCACTGTACCCCAATGGAACAATTAACGTAATCTTTAATGACACAATCGACGGTCCCGCTTCAATTTCTAAGAGTCTTCACATAATCAGCACTTATCAGGGAGATTGGATGCAAGACAGTCAATGGTGTCCTTTTCCCCCTGGTGTGGATATTTCCCGAGGCCAATATTCTTTCCCTTTCTTGCAATATAACTTTAGCATCAATGGCATACCATTTGGCGAGCACACTTTAAACATTACAGCAAATGGACAGGGCGGGTACTGGAAAAATGGAACTGAATATTCTTTTAGGTTAAAAAAAACAGTATCGGTAAAATTCTCAGTGTCCACAAATCCCATCATTACTGTCACATCGCTTCAGAACGCCACATTCGAAACTTCGATTTTTCCCTTGAACTTCACAGTTGACCACCCAGTAACAGAAATGGCCTACTGCCTAGATGGCCAAGAGTCCGTACCCATCAGTGGAAACACGACCTTGACGGGCTTATCCAATGGCCAGCATAATGTTACCGTTTACGCGACGGACGAGTTTGGTAATACTGGCGCGTCAGGCACTCTCTTTTTTAATGTTAACGCTCCAGAACCTTCTGCGCCCTTGGTTGCTACCTCCGTGATTGCAGTCATGTCAGTCATTGCCGGCATAGGTGCATTAGTTTTCCGAAGAAAACACAAGCAAAGCAAAGAGCAAAACTAGATTAAATACGCCAAAAGCCTTGTTACAATATTGGTACGCCTATTATTTGTGAGTGTTGCATGTCTTTTCGGGCTTTTTGAAGTTTTTCGTTAAGATTTGTTAACTAAACTGGGTCAAAGTTTTCTTAACAATAGAAAACTTTGATAGGTCTCCTCGCTAGTGTTGTGCGCATGTGCCAGGACTGCAACTTAAGTGACCATCGGATATCATATCAGACTTCGTTTTCTGCGATTCATAGGTTGATTGACTCCCATTAAATTTGTTGTTTTTGTTCAAAAAAATGGGGAATGAATTGAGCTAAGTGGTGATCTAGTGGCTAGGGAACAAGTTTGATTGTGGCAGTTGGGTCGAATAAGGTTGTTTGTGGCAGTTTGGCTGCAGGTACTAGGGTATTATGTAGAAAGCCATCTTCATAGTTATCAAGCTGGACCATAGTTGCTGTATTGTTGGTTGCTGCGTCCTTATAGACCGAAACCGAACCATTAGTCATCGTTATGTAGCCAATTCTGTCGACAGTAACGACAATCGCGTTTGGTTTCCCAGCGCTCCACAACCCAAGCGTGCTGTTGAGGCTTGAATAGCAACATACGGAACCAACTGTGTGAGTCAAGATAGATGTATTGTCTGTCCAGTTAAAGTATAAGTCACCTTTAGTGTCACTATAGACTGTTTTGTCAATGAGATCGTCGACATGTGCGAGGAAAGAGGATAGTTCGGAGCTTGGGGAGAAGGACGAGCTGTAATTCGTTCCTACAATGTAAGCGTGGTGTTCGGCTATTCCCGTATCTGTGGCTATGTGGACGCCGTAGACCTCTATGACAGTATCACAAGATGCAATTTTAACGCCTGGGAGACGTGTAATGTTAAACACGACTGCGGAAGGATACTGACTAACACGAGACATTAGATAGCCATTGGAATCGGTGTACGAAGTATAATTTGTGCACTTTCCCACGTAGGCATAGGGTACGTCAAATTTAAACTGTGTTTCAGAGCCTGCCACGTTTGTAGGTTGCGAAGATGTAGCTAATGCCAGAGAAAAGGAAACAATGAGTGCGGTTGCAATAAGAATGATGCCGAGTACTGTCAGATAGCGTTTCATTGTTTTGTTGACTGCAAGTTTTTGATGCCAATTATATTTTGCGTTTTTGGTCATAGTCAATGCCTTCTCAATCCGAATGATACCACGCGGTCAAAAAGCTCCATGGGGTAGTGTACGATTGGATGACGACGTAATGAGTGGGATTGTATGGGTCATAGAAAACTTGGGCGGTTGAACCTTCAACTGAAGCCACATCAGGGTTAAAGTCAGTGCTATTATACCATTCCGCACCATCTCCGTAAAAGTTCATATAGCCCCAAAACGGTTCATAATACATCCACTGTGGAGTATCCCAGTCATAGACATACTGGTGATAGGCCCCGTTAATGCAAAAATCGCAATACAGTGAACCGGCTTGAGGGTAATATCCACCGGTTGCAGACTGATGTATCCACCCTGCACGAATGTACCCAACAGTCACATTCTCTGGAGGTGTAGGTTCTGTTTCGTTATAGTCTACCCACACGCCTGTTGATGTCCAACAATCCATATAGGTTCCTGGGTTCCAACTACTATGGCAGCACATACAAAAATAACCCATCCCCTTCCAGGGTGGACATATCCCGTCATGATGTTCATATGGATATGCTATTGCCGTAGGCAGTCCTGTAGAAAACGTCAGTGTTGCTAGTACTGCAATGAAAGCAACTGCAGCCATTTTTTTTGTTTTTTCCATTTTGTTTTTCCTCAGTTTTTGCGTATTTTTCTTTTTTCTGTTCTCTTTCTGCCCTTCCCTTAGGGCTAGGCGGTGACATGCCTCCGAAGCAGTCAGCTCCAGGCATGAAGCCCATTCCTCATTAGCTGAGAGGAGAAAAGCGCTTCACGGGTATACCTCAACGGCTTCAGTATAAGAGGAAGACGAAAAGTTTCGGAAATAGAGAGGTAAGTGAAAGTGATCGGCACAGGAGCTTCACTTTAATCAGCCTCTCTACTGCTGAGAGTAGTCGTTTCTTCTCAGTTATTATAAGTGGGCGTGAACTATGTCAGCGCGGTTTTGTTATGGATTTGGAGACTTTGATTGCTTCTTCTTGCAGGCGAAAGATCCTGCGGGTTCTCTCAAGTAGCAAGCGAACAAAAGTTATGGAGCTTGTGCGGAAAGTCAACAGCACCTACAACCAAGTTAACTCAAACCTGCAAAAGGAAGGAATCATTTTTGACGAGCATTTCGGACGTATGCGAGTAATCAAACTAAACAAGGAAAACCCAAGAACGGCGCGTCTGCTTCAAGCACTAAAAATACTCGAAACTCCTGAAGAAAGACAAACCAGCAAAAACAGACCGCCTCAGCTCGGTAAAACTAGATCCTAACATTACAGAATCGTCGAAAAAGCATTCGACGTTAACAAAAGATTCAAGTAAAGGATACGCTTGCATTGATTCTTCTGTTTTGCCTTTGTGTTGAACATTTTAATGCAACTGTTTATAAGAGAGAATTCTCTGGTGTCTTCCCAAAGAAACTGGCGAGGATAATGATAGTACTACCAGTTCTCTTTGAATATGGTCCTATTTACCAGCTCTTCCCTTGTTAGCTCTATTTTGAGAACTAAAATTATCCATTTAGGGAGCACACAACTACAATGAAACAAAACAAGATATTAGCGTCATCTTGTCGCCGAAAGATTTTGAAAGCATTATCAGAGAAAAAAGAAATCACCATAATGAAGCTGGTGCGAATCGTTAACAGCACGTATAACGAGGTTGACCGTAACTTGCGTATTTTGGAACGTGAAGGGATGGTTACTCAACGATACGTTGGTCGTAAGCGTATTGTCCGTTTGAATTTTAAAAATGAAAGAACATTGGTTTTGCTTAAAATCCTGAAAATTCTGGAGGACTCGGTTGACCTTAAGCAACTCCGCAGAAGCCTAAAGCGCCTCATGGAAAACACCAAAGAAAATGGCAATTGCTTGCAAGATTTACTTAACTTGAAAAACAGTAAAATGCAATAGCGTTCTCCAAAAAGCAAATTTGTTAGAGACCGGTTATTTCGTTTTCTTGCTTTTAATCCCCCCTTTTGAAGTACTTTCTTTTTTACGTTTGCCAGAAAGGTTTTGAAGCATGTCCCGTATTGTGTCTTCAACGAATTCTTCCTTTGTTGCATAACTTAACTGCTTGTTTACGTTGATTTTGACTCAAGCGAAAACGGTCTTGCACGTAAAGGTTTTCCCAGAATGGCAAGCAAAAACTTTGATTTCTACTGGGAAACTGGGGTTTTTGTTCGTAGGCGCGGTATGAAGCCTGGAACCTGACGTTTGTATTCTCGGAATTCTTCGCCGAACTGCTCCTCCATATCCTTGTCTTCTTCTTTGGCGAGGCGCCAGTACAGCACTGCCAGCACGGGCCACAGTATAAGCGTGATTATTGTTAGCCACTGGACGTTGAGTCCGAGGGTGATTAGCAGGAATCCTAGGTACTGCGGGTGGCGGACGTACTTGTAGATGCCTGTTTTTACGAGTTTGCCTTGGCTTTTGCCTTTGTGGATTTGTCTCCAGCCGAAGATGATTAGGAGTATGCCTATTCCCATGATTA